>CAMYZD010000007.1 GCA_947303735.1 uncultured Bacteroidales bacterium
TTTCGTTTTCAATAGTCCATAGATGTAATAGTCGCATTAAGTACTTAGGTTTTCGTATAGGAGTTTTTTATCCAATTATCCAGAAAATGCATCTGTTCTTCCGTGTGGAACCAGTGCTCACCGCCCTCCATGATGGTTAGGGAGGCTTGGTGTCTATTTGCAAAGTCGCAGATAGATTCTCTTGATATCAGATGGTCGTTGCTCCCATAGAGAATCCGTGTCGGTACACGCCAGTGTATGGGATGATTTCGGACATAGCAAAGGTAATCCCACGACAGGTCTTCTCCGAACGGAGTATGAATAGTGCCCTTTGATTCCAATTCCTGTTCTGTGATTTTTGCCCACCTCATCATGTCGGAAATCAATTGCTCCATATCCACGATGGGGGAGATGAAGTAGGCATTCTGAACCATATCGTCAATGCCTGCATGCATACTGAAGAATGCACCGATACTGTTGGCAATCAGGATAATATTGCCGTATTGCCTTTTCAACTCCTCTACAGCTATTCTTATTTCCTTTCCTATCTCCCAAGGTGTGAAGGTCTGATAGTCTAAGCCAGTCACTGCGCAGTTGGGAAATAGCGGTTTGTAGTGCTCGCACTCTGCTGCACTACCTCCTTTTCCGTGAATGTATAATATTGCAGTCATGGGGCTTGATTAGTGTCCTTTATGCTTTTCTTTCCTGTTGGTGATGATTGTCATGGCAATTGCCGCTTCGGCTAAGCCAAGGATAAAAAAGATGTTGCTCATGGTATTGAGTCCCCAAGCCCACCACTCCAATACGATCCACAGCATTAGGAGTATTCCACAACCAAGGACGGCATAGGGGGCCATGGGGTGCCGTTTGAAGAGTAATAGGGCAGCTGCAATCTGGGGGAGTCCATTTACTGCCAACAGCACAAAGCCCGAAGGAATAAAGTTGTTGAAAAAGATGTCTTTCATAGGCATCTTGTCGCGTAGCATATCTAGTAGAGGCTCGCCACCCCATGAGGTTCCTGTGGGATCTGCCCACATCATTACGGCACCTGCTATGGCCCCGATGCCAACGAAGAGTGTCAATACTTTTAGTATCGTTTTCATCTTTAGAGGACTTCTATAAATTGAATAATATGGAGTTAAAAAGGAAGTTAAATAGGGAGTTAAATTGGACAAATGCTTGGTCGTCAACAGTATTGTCCATTTTAACTTCCATTTTTACTCCCACTTTTACTCCCAACTTTTGAATTAATAGAACACATCTTTATATTATGAAATTGATAATACCGAAAATTAGATGGCACACTGCAAAAGCCGAGGCAAACACGAGGGCGGGCAGGTTGTTGCGGTCGACAGAAAAAAGGATGAATGCTGCACAGGGAGGAACGGTCAGCAGGAGGATAATATAAGCTTGAGTGTTGCCTGTATAGTAGAACACCCAGCCGATGTAGTACAGGGCGATGCAGACAATCGTAGCGATGACGCACGGCGAGAGTCGCAGTGGAGGGCGATTCCGGTTGACAATGAAACAGAGGCAAGCAATAGTTAGGTCTTGAAAGAAGGATGAAACCATATCGATTATTGGTGTGGACGACGCTGTCCTTAGTATGTCGTTTGGAGCAGGGATGGCAAACCAGATGAAGTTTGGAAGCATCACCAATAGAAATAGCACCAGTCCCCAAACTTCAAATCCAAATTGATAATGCTTAATCCTTCTCATAAAGAGTGTTTTTGATTCGTGGAATAGTTGCTAGTGGTCTGTGGGATAAATGAGTATGCGTCATGGGTTATTGTTTAAGAGATGCTAGCTGCATTACCTTTACGGGGCGGTCACCGCCGACCTCCAATTTGGGGCAGAGCGTTTCGACTCCTGTTGCCACAAAGCCGCATTTCTCCATCACACGGCCAGAAGCAGGATTGTCGGTGAAATAGTCGCCCCACAGGTGGGTGAAGCCTTTTTGGTAGAAACAATGGTCGACGACCTTTTGAAGGGCCTCGGAGCAGATGCCCTGATTCCAATAGGGACGGGCAACCCAGTAGCCTACCTCGCATTGGTCGTCGTCAATCGGCAGGTTGGAGGCGGTGGCGGGGAGGTAGCCGACACAGCCTATGACCTCATGGGTCTCGTTCAGCTCGATGGCCCAAGTGAAGTCGTTTAGGAAGCACTTGCGGATAACTTCGAGGCTTTCCTTAACGCTCTTGTGTGGCGGCCATCCGGCATGGGGGCCCACTTCGGGGTCGCTGGCATATTTATATAACATGTCGGCATCGCTTTCCATCCATGGGCGTAGCAGCAGCCTTTCGGTCGGCATGACCAGTTTTGCTTTTTCAGCAAAGGGTGGCAGCTGTCCCTCGTTGAATGCTTTTACTTTCTTGGAGAAGGTTTTGTCGTAGTCATCAAAGGCTGTGGGGTTTTGATCGGCGACAAAGTATCCGTTGGGAGGACAATAGGTGCCTTCGCGTTCGCCCCAATAGCAGGGGATGAGTTCTTGCGCGAGGAAGTAGGGCACGTCGGCATCTCTAGGCTCGGCATGGTAGTGGATGTGAAGCTTGCTGGCGAGGTCGAATCCGGCATGACGGTAGAAGTCGATGTTGCCCTCCATGCAGAGTAACCCGATGCCCATCTCCTTGGCCTTGGTAAGAGCATAATTGAGCAATTTCAATCCGTACCCCTTGCGCTTATAGTCGGGGTGGATGCTGATGGGACCGAAGGTCCAGGAAGGAAATACTGTCCCGTCGTCGAGGGTAATCTCGGCTTTCGAGAACATCACATGGCCGATGATCATGCCGTCCTCCTCCAACACTAGGTCCAGCTCGGGGATGAAGTCGGGGTTGCTGCGGTATTGGTTGAGTACATAGTGCTCGGTGCATCCTGGACGGTAGACGTTCCAGAATGCTTCGCGTGTGAGGTTCTCGACCTCTCGGTATTGTGTAGGTTGCTCTAGTTTGATTGTCATAGTTTTGTGTATTAGTATGTATGATAGCTATCTTGTTGGTACTTTTTGAAAATGCAAAGATACGGCTTTTACTTCATTCTGACAAAAGAAATGAGGCATTTTGTCAGTTTTTTTGTGAAGCGTTTTCATGTCATTCGCTAATGAACTTCTATTTTTATATTTGTAGCCATACAAAAAAAGAGTCTGTCATCAAGAATGACAGACTCTTTTTTGATTGAATTAATGTGTTTGTATGTTAATCAATTATCATATTTGCACATTAATATAGTAATAGATTCAGGCAACTTACTTGATGCCGAGTTTCTTCTTGATGTCCTTGGGGAGGGCGTCCTTGTGGACGATGATATTCATGGTCTTGTAGCGGACGAAGGCTTTGGAGGCGTAGAACATGCCGTGATAGTCGCCGTAGTCGCCCCAGCTGTTCTTGACCATGTAATACTCGTTACCCATCTGGTCTTTGGCAGTGCCGTATATGAGCATGCCGTGGTCGTCGGTGGTCTCACGGTTGTCGTAAGCCATTTGGCGCTCCTGCTGGGTGACCCAACGCTGGGGCGTGGGGTGCTTGGCGGCTTCGTCCTGGATGTCTTTGGCCTTCATGCCGGTCCAGTGGGCCATGTCGCTACCCATGGTGGCAGTCACAGTGGTGGCGGGAAGCACGCAGAAACCCTTGCGGGTGCCCATGCGGAAGCCCTGCTCGCTCACGTCGGCGCCCCAGGCAACGGTGTAGCCGTTGGCAATGGCGTTGTCGAAAATCTGCATCATCTCGTCGAGAGGCACATTGTAGCACTGGGCGTGACGCCAGTTGTCCTGAATCTCGAGGGGGAACTTCTCGTAGAAGGGATGGTGTGTGTAGGAGGTGATGCTCACATAGTCGTCGGGGTTGAGGCCGAGGCTCTCGTAGAAGCTCTTTGGGGTGTACTGCTTGCCGTTGTAGGTGAACTTCTCGGGCATCTGACCCAGATAGATGGCGTGGGCGGCACGGATGGCCTTCATGCAAAGGAGCTGGCCGTCCTTGTCGGTCTGGAGTTTTTTCAGTTTGTCGCTTTTGGCGATGGCGGCGACCATGGCGTCGGTGACAGCGCTGAGCTCGGTGTGGTCGCTGAGGGTGTCGCCGTATTCAACACCGGGGCGCATCTCGGATTCGGGGATAAGGCCGAAGGTCTTCATGCCGTAGATGACATCGTAGAACGAGCCGCCCTGAGAGAAGCTGACGTCGCCGCTGGTGCGGATGGCAGCCATGGCGCGGTCGTTGTAGGTGTTCTCCACAATGTACATCTCGCTAAAGTCGTAGGTGCCTTTGTTCATGCGTAGCAGCTCGGCTTCGATGAAGGCAAGGCCGCTGTAGCACCAACAGGTGCCGGCACGGTGCTGGTTCTTGACGGAGGTGACGGGCAGTTCCTTCACAACAGTGAATTTGTAGCCTTCGTCCTCTTTCTCTTTCTGTTCGGTCTGTGCAAAAACAGTGGTGCACATGGCGATAACGCCGAGGAATAGGAATACTTTTTTCATTTGTAAATGGATAATTTAGTATTGTGTTTGTATTTAAATCGCGCTGCAAAATTACGATTTTTTTCCCACATATCAGATATATGTGGAAATAAAAAACAAATAACTATTGGCAACTATACTATTTATTGCAGAAAACCGTTATGATGGAATGAAAAAAGAAAGACGCAAAACCGTTGAAACTATACCCGAAATAGAAGGGTATAATATCGAGTTGAGAACAATCGGTATGCTCAAGGCAAATATTGTTGCCATAGTGGTGATGGCACTACTTGGAGTGTTGGGTTTGATGGCCATGTATGCCATCTGGGGTGATTTCTCTTTGGGTAATCCATGGAACGGCATGCTGTTTATCATAGGTTTCTGGGTAGGCGTTGCCGTGCATGAACTGATACATGGCTTTACTTGGATGTGGGTGACCCACAGCAGTTTCAGCCATCTGCGCTTCGGGTTGCTGCGCGGAGGGGTCTATTGCCACATTGATGTGCCGATGAGCAAACGTAAATATGTGGTGGGGGCCTTGATGCCCCTGCTTCTGTTGGGCATAGTGCCCTTCTTGCTGTCGTTTGCCACACACAGCCTTTGGCTGATGCTGTTTGGAGTCATCTTTATCGGCTGCGCCATGGGCGATGTGCTGATAGTGTGGGCAATCCGCCACGAACCGGCCGGTACCCTCGTTTACGACCACCCCACCGAGCCGGGCTGTTTGGTGTATCGCCCTAAACCGAATGCGTGAGATGCCTTCTCGCAGCAATCAGTATCTATCTCAGTGTAGACCAAACATTAGACGTTGATTTTTTTTCTTGTATGTTGAAAAAAATGTGTATCTTTGCAAACGGAAAAAACAAACATACATGAGACGTATTAGGCTGAATTACAGCATTTTGCCCCCCCCCTCTCTCCCTACACGCCGAGTTGCTGAGGTGCAGTGGGTGTTGCCCTGTCTCAATTCCTATATTAATTACACTTTCTTTATGCCTTGTGCCTTGCGGGTAGCCGCAGGGCTGAGTCTGTTTTTGATTGGTGTCAACTTGTAATTAACCCATATATTAACAAAAAGTATCAGCAAAAAAGTAATTGCCATGATTGAAAAAAGAAAGAAGGAGTACGACGCTCCGATGGTAGAACTGATTGAGGCTCGTGTCGAGAAGGGCTTCCAGACGAGTGGTGTAGCCGACGGCTCTAAAACCGGCTCCACCACAGAAGGACTTACTGATAGCGACCACAACTACGGCAACGGCCTGTTCCAGTTCACTTGATGTATCACCATTAAAGAATAGTAAGATGAGAAGTAATCTAAAGACTTTTGCAACACTGTTTGCCCTGGTGGGACTTGTGAGTTTTACCTCATGTAAGAAAGAAGAAAAGGCACAGGCGACTTTCACTGCCACGATGGAGAACTGCTCCGACATCCACAACGCCAAGACTGTGCTCAACGGCACCGCGTTGGAGTGGGTGTCTGGCGACCAGGTGAAGATTTTCTCCGACGGCGCTGCTGCCGTGTTCACTGCCACGCCGCAAAGCGATGCCACTACCGCCATCTTCACCACCACCGACCCCATTTTTGATGCCGAAGAGCATACTGGCTTCATAGCCTACTATCCTGCCGGCGCAGCTGACAGCCCAAACAGCGTCACCATCCCCGCCACTCAGCAGAGTGTCGACGGTTCGCTGCGGGGCTTCCCGATGCACGCCTACTCTACCTCCAACACGCTGGAGTTTACCAACCTCTGCGGTGTGCTGAAACTGCACCTGCAGAAGACCGGCGTTACGGTCACCTCCATCGCCCTGACCACCGACCAGACCATCAACGGCACCTATCAGGTGGACAACTACAACAGCACTGAGACTGCCACGCTGAACACCACCTCGGTGACCAACGGCACCACCACCACCACTATGGTCTGCAACCAGAGCATCAACGATGCGCACGACTTCTACTTCTACCTCCCCGCAGGCACCTACAGCGGACTGACCTTGGTCATTACCGCCTCGGATGGCTCGATGTGCACACTTGGCCCTGCACCTCAAGGCAACACTGTTGTGATTGAACGTAGCAAGTACAGCACCATCACCCTGACAGACATGAACTTTGAGGCACCCGTCACGGAAGCCAACCCGCTCACCTTTGAGGCTCGCCGGGCCAACTCCCGAATCTCCTTTAGCAGCCCTTCTGCTATCGGTGCCACAATGCAGTACAGCACCGACGGTGGTGCCTCATGGCAAAATTATACCAATGGTACCACTATCACTCTGCCCAATGTTGGCGACAAGGTTTCTTTCCGAGCCGCCTCCACCAACCCTACCTTGGCCAGTGGTACTACTACTAGTGGATTCAGTCTTATTACTAATAGTAAATTCAGTGTTAATGACGAATGCTTCCTTTATGGCAACATCATGAGTTTGCTTGATGGCACTAATTATGAGACAGCCACAACGTTGACAGAAAGCTATACATTTGCTGGTCTGTTCCAGGACGCATCCTCGCTTCATAGCCATCCAACAAAACCTCTGCTCCTCCCTGCTACGACTCTTGCGGACAATTGCTATCGAGAGATGTTCTCCGGTTGCAACAGCCTCACGACAGCCCCGGTCCTGCCAGCCACGAGCCTGACTGACAATTGCTATTACAGAATGTTCTACGCTTGCAGAAACTTGAACAGCATAACATGCTATGCAACCTCTGGCATTAACACTGATAACAGTACTTCTAACTGGCTTAGGAATGTGGCCTCATCGGGCACGTTATACAAGGCTGCCAGTGCCTCATGGCCGACGGGCAACAATGGTGTCCCCTCTGGTTGGACGGCAGTAAATCTATAATAAGCCACACCACTCGCCAGACCATCGAGTCGGAGAAAAAGAGGATGCCACCCCTGGCATCCTCTTTTATTATGCAGATATACGAGCAGACTTTACTCCTTTTCAAGGGCGTAATGGGGTTCTATTGTAACCGAAATAGAGAGTGGTCAGTGTGGTGACAACGAAAACACTCTACCATTTAGCGTCCCGAATAGGGACGCTAAATGAGATAGGTCGGCAAGCATCAGGCATACATTATCTTAGAGAGGCTTTGGTTTCCAGAAACGGATGTGTCGAAGGCCTATCGGACTATCTCGGAGGTGAGTTGTTTGTCGAGCAGGGCGGTGTGCATGGGCAGGAGTGTCTCATAGTCGCCGTGTTTGACAGTGCATTTGCCATGGCAGTGGACCAGGATGGCGCACTGTTCAGCTTGGGAGGAGCTGATGCGGCAGATGTCGACAAGAGCTTTAATGACATAGTCGAATGTATGTACGTCGTCGTTGTGGAGTACCAGACTGCAGCCAGAGTCTTCCAGCACTGCGGCATCGTCTTGTCCTTGGGGAGATATCTGGGGCTTTTCCATGGCTTTTTATTGATTAAGCAGCACTGCGGCATGTGCGCTGATGCCTTCTTCGCGGCCTTCGAATCCTAGGTGTTCGGTAGTGGTGGCCTTTACGGACACTTGTTTGACATTGATGCCAAGCGTGTCGGCAATGGTCTGGCGCATGGCTGGTATGTGGGGGGCAATCTTAGGCTGCTGAGCCACAACGATGCTGTCGATGTTGGCAATGGTGTAACCTTCGCGTTGCAACAGTTCGCCACAGCGGTGGAGCAGTATTTTGCTGTCAATTCCTTTGTACTGAGGGTCTTTATCGGGGAAGTGCTTGCCAATGTCGCCGAGGGCGGCAGCGCCTAGCAAGGCGTCGCAGATGGCATGGATGAGCACGTCGGCATCGCTATGTCCGAGAAGTCCGAGGTGGTGGGGAATAAGGACTCCTCCCAGCCACAATGGGCGGTCGGGAGTCAATTGGTGTACATCGTAGCCTATTCCTATGTGCATGAGAGAGTGAGTGTTTATGAGTTGACGGTGGGAGTGCTCTTGGCAGGACGGAGGTTGAAGGTGAGTGAGATACGGATGGTGTTGGTAAGAGGGTTGGAGGAAAAGCGGGTGGTGGGGACTAGATAAGCGAGGTCGAACTGCATGAGGTTGTAGCGGAGTCCGAATCCGACGGTGGCGTATTGGCGACCGCCCTTGGTGTCGTGCTCAAAGAAATAGCCGGCACGGGCAGCGAGAGTCTGTTTGTACCAATATTCGGCACCAGCAGATATTTGTACCTCATGAAGTTCCTCTGTCATGCCGCCAGGTGCATCGTAGAATGACTGGATGGCACCTCGTACTACACCAGTTTGGTAATACTCTGTTTTGTCGCGGTAGTATTTGCTGTAGGTGGTTTCACCGATGGTGGTAGGGGGTGTGGGGACGAGGAGTTTGTTGAGGTCGAGGAGAAAGGTTATCTCGTTGGCATCGTCGATGCGATTGGTATATCGTCCGCCTACGCGCAAGTTGGTCGGCAGAAATTCTTTCTTGGTGTCGTCGTTAGAGTAAGAGAGTTTAGCACCCAAGTTGCTAAAGAAGGCACCGAGGGCGATGTCTTGACTCTTATCGATGGGGTGCTGCCAGTAGAGGCCTACATCAGCGGCTAGGCTGCGTGCGGGTTTGGTGGTAACGTAGCTGGAGCCGTCGGAGAGTATCTGACCGTTGGTGAGGTCGGACTGTATGAAGCGGCCGGTGGCACCGAGCGAAAGCTCGTCATTGAGTTTCATGGCATAGGTGAGGTCGAAGGCGAACTCGTTGGGGTTCATGATGCCCAGCGGGTTGCCTTCCACGTCGGTGCTCTGTATCTCGCCTAGGGAGAAGTAGGTGAGGGAGGCGGCTGCAGTGCTACGACTGTTGATGCGGTAGTAGCCCCCTAGGTAGAGCAGGTTCATATCGCCCACCCCGAGGTGGCGAAGCCAGGGTGTGTAGGTGGTGCTTAATCCGATGTTGCCATCGATGAAGGCGTACTTGGCGTTGTTCCAGTGAGCAGAATAGCTGTCGGGCAGTGAGGCAGCACCTGCGTCGCCCATGCCGCTAGCAATGGCGTCGGGCGAAATGAGCAGGATGGGCATACCCGTTGATATGTAGTTTTGGTTCTGACCCGTGGTGCGTCCTGGATTCTGGGCATTGAGGGAAGTGGATAGGGCGAGGCTAAGAATAAAGGCGCTCGCGAGAAGAATGTTGGATTGTCTCATTTATCGATGAAAGTGAAATATTTTGCTTAAAAAACGAAAGTGTTGTGGTTTTATTGTCTGAGGAGGTGTTTTTTTAGTTCTAACCAATGTTTAGGTGGTTCTGAAAGGATTAGTTGCGTACTATTTTGGTGTTCTGACTGAGGGTTTGCCCACTAGTTGTAGTGATTATGCAACGGGCAATATAGACTCCTTTGGGCAGTGAGGTGCCATCGGAGGCAGTGAAATCCCAAGGATAGGCAATGACACAACCTCCAGCCGCAGGCGTAAGGTCGAGTGTCCGTATCAGCCGACCGCGGATGTCGTAAAGTGTGGCTGTTGCAGAAACTATTTGGTCAGTGAGATTGTGCTCAATGCGTAGGGTGGTGTGGTCGTGAGCCGGATTGGGGGCAGCGGTAAACAGACCCACCTGTGGGGTGCGGTCGTTGGAGACAACGAAGTTGATAGTGGCACTGCCTGAATAGTTGAATATGTTCCAGCATTTGACCGTGAGGGTATGAGGGCCGTTTTCGAGTTTTCCTAAAGTGTAGCGGACTTCTCCCCGGCGGCTATCATCGATGTCGGGTTCGTAGAAGTCATTGAGGGTGACGGTGCTGTATGGGTTACCGTCGATGATAGCGGTGATGTCGTGTCCAAGTCCACAACCAGCGGCGTTGATGCCAACCGAGTCGCTGAGACGGGCATAGAGGGTAGGTGTTTCGTTGGTGAGGCCGCCGTTGCGGAAGGTGGTGTCGTCGATAAATAGCTCCACGGTGGGGTGGAATTCGGTCAGAACCATTTCATCATTGAAGCCTCCAAACATGATGTTGCCATATTGCCCTGTGGCATTGTCGAGGTCGTTGGTAGCGTAGTGTGAGAGCTTTGCATAGTCGTAGTTGTAAGCTACGTCGCGGGGGATAATGAAGGAGTAAGAGAAGTGACCATTGGTGACAATGTCACGTCCTTTATAAAGAATGTTTTTCTGTTGCACGAAGTTCACTTCGGTGCTGTCGTTGTCGTTGGCAAGGGTGCGGCACTTCACCTCGCGGTCGAAGACGATGGGGTAGATGGTGCCGTTGAAGTCGCTGAGCGGGAGACCGTCAGGAGCGATAATGTCACCTTCGACAGTGACTTGGGAGAGTACCTCGGCAGAATCGACCACCATGGGGTTGACTGGCCGCTGATTGATGTGAGTCACACGAACCTCGTTGCGAGGGATGGAGAGGTGCAGAGCTGGGTCGCCAAGCAGGGCGATAGAGTGTGACACAGAGGAGCCGTTTTTTGCAAGACGAAGGGCGTCGCCGGCACTGTTGTAAGGGTCGAGCATGTAGAGGCAGAGAGCCGTGTTGAATCGCTGGGTGTGGTGTATGGGGCGTGAGGCGGAAATAATGCCTATCCCGGCGGCATCGGCAAGGAGGAAGGCTTCGGCACCACAGATGTCCTGCAATTGGTCGTAGCGGCCAAAGGAACAGGTGCTGGTGACAAAGAAGGTGAGGCAATCGGTGTTGGTGTATTTCTCTATGTCGGATATTTCCATGTACCGCTCTGTGCCGATGTAGTTGCTAGAGCCATGCCCGATGTAGTTGAGTAGCAGGCAGCCGTAGTTGATGCGTTGGCGGAGAGCGTTGTTGACATCGGGGTAGTATGATCCATCGGCTCCTGACTGTTGGACAAACGAGTCGGCATAGATGCGGTCGATATTAAAGTGGGGGAAAAGAGCCTTGATTCTACGTGCGGTGATTTCTGAGTCGCTTGTGAAGACACTGTCGTAGGGGCATGAAGGGTCGGCATCGTCAGCCAATAGTGCTACATAGTTTCGCCAGTCGCCGCGTATGGAGCCGTGCGAAAGGTCGCTGCGATTGAGGTATCGCCTTATCTTGTCCACCATATGGCTGGCTTCGTCCGTCGACTTGGCAGGTAGTCTGCCAATGCCGAGACTCATTTCGCCCTCGAAGTCGCCCACAGCGTTGTCGTCTAGGTAGCCATAGAGGTCGTCACTAGGGTAGACACTGCTTTCGTCTCCGAAAGAGTTATTGGATTGGTAGGTGATGACGGTATTCTGGTTGGCCTTGAGGAGGTTTCGGTTGTCGAATGTGCCTTTGCCAAAGAGCAACAGGTAGCGGGGGAGAAGGGTGTCGCTGTCATTCGGCCGATGTCTCATACAACGCATCAAACGCCGTATGGCAACGGGGTCGGGTCGGCCAGATGAGAATTCGTTGAATACCTGTTCCTGTGTGACTACCAGCACATTCAGTCCATTCTGCTGCCGGTGTAGGTCAGCGAGTTCGTTGGCCTGTTGGAGAAAGTCAGAATGAGAGACAATAACATAGTCGGGAGTCTCGGCACTGTGGATGTCTTGATTGTCAATTGGAATGAATTCCGTAGGGGTAAGTGCATCGGCTTCGGTGAAGGCTAAGAAGGTGCGTGCTTTGTCGGTGGCAGCGTTGAAGTAATGGTTGCCATTGCTCGAAGAGGCAATACCTTTATCCTGCGGCTGACAGGGGTCTGTGACATCCCAGATCCTCAGTTGAGCATTTCCTCCGGTAAAAAAGAAGCTGCTGGCCGTGTCGTTGGCAATAGTCTGCCTATTGCGGAAGAAGCATTGCCCGCCTTCATATCGGAGGTCTTGGGTGCCGTTGAGCTCCAGAAAGTCGAAATAGCCGGCAGCGTTACTCTCTTGAGGGATGTAAGTGAAGGTAAAAGAGCATTGGCTCCCCGTGCTAGAGAAAGAGCTATAGAAGGTCTGATAGTCTTCGCCCGAGTAGAAGTGATGGGACTTGGAGTCACCCGAGTTGCAGCCAACA
The DNA here is from genome assembly GCA_947303735.1 of uncultured Bacteroidales bacterium. Classification (GTDB taxonomy): domain Bacteria; phylum Bacteroidota; class Bacteroidia; order Bacteroidales; family P3; genus Colimorpha. The sequence goes on from CAMYZD010000007.1 coordinate 12,316, forward strand.
GTGAAAATCGCAGCGCTCGATGAGGCATGAGCCAGGCCATATCGGGCAAACACCACCCCGTCGGTGGTGGGAAAGTCAAAGGTGCAGGTACGTTGGTTGTAGGAATAGGTCAGTTTGCTGTCTACCCATATCGCTCCGCCCGAATTGACATTGAGTTTGTCCTCATGGACCAACGCTACTGCAGTGTGAGTGTAGATGGCACTGGGCAAAATACTGGGAGAGGCACTCCCCTGGAGGGCAACTCTCTGTGTCCCACTTTGGGAATTGTTGGTCGTAAGAAAGTAATAATTGTAGTTCGCGTACGCGTGCATACGATATTCAAATTGGCGGCTACCAGTGTTGTATCGCCAAACATTCGCGCACTCTGCATAGAAAAGGATGTAGTCTTCGCTATCGAATATTCCGTTTTGGTTGCGGTCGACCACCTCGATGGCAATGGGGGTAAGGTCGTCGTGAAAGACCGTCGTATTGTTGGACGCGAGCATTCCCCCTGCGTCGCCGTAGAGGGCTATATTAGAGCAGTGGACATCTCTCAGCGAAGGGACATCTGTGGAGGTGATCTTGTATAGACCGGTTGTCTCAATGGGTATTTTAAACCATTGCCCAGTCGCTAGGACTGAGTGGTCGGCAAAGACTTGCTGTCCATGAGCGCCCAAGGAAAAAGCAAGTAGGGCGGCAAATACCGCAATATAAATGGGGTGATAGTCTTTTGCAAACATGCTTCAATAACTCTTTTTTCTCTTTTTTATTGTTGAGCGGTTAAAATAAACATTCATTAGAGAGGGGAACGCGGGTAATCTTAAGAGGCTACAGCCATCTGAAATGAGGGGCAGAATACATGAATTTGACCACAATAATATGGGTTGAAAAAAGGGCAAAATTTGAAAAAAACGGCCAAAAAAACACTCAAAAATAGGAATGAATAGATGAATTGTTGAAAAATAAATTGATTGAAAATCATGTAGATGTAATTTTTTTTTGAAAGAAAGATGAATATTCGACAAAAAAATCGTAATATTGCCAATCAATTTTAGGCTTAAAGTATACTAAAATAGTATGATGAAAAAGTACAATAAAGTTACGCTGATACTGCTGCTCTTTGTATTGGGCATGCAGGGGGTTAATGCTCAAGATGTGGGTTTCTCACAGTTCTATGCCAACCCAATTTACCTCAATCCGGCTTTTGCTGGCTCCAAGGTTGCACCGCGCATTTCGCTAACCTATCGCTCCCAGTGGCCTGGTCTGGTAAGCGCTTTCACTACTGTTAGTGGCTCTTACGACCAGTATATCCCTGATCTTCATGGTGGTATTGGTGCTATTGTGATGACCGACCGTCAAGGTGACCACGGAACCTTACAGACCACCTCTTTAGGTGCAGCCTACTCATTCCGCTTCCGTGTCTATGAGGATATATATATCAATTTGGCATTGCAGGCTTCGGTTGTCAATACCAATTTGTCTTGGGATTTGAACCATCTGCGTTTCCCCGACCAGATTGACCCCAACAACGGTTATATTAACCAAACATCTGCCACAGCTCCCGACAAGACCAGTATTTTCTATCCCGACTTTGCTACAGGTCTGATGGTTTATGGTCCTGCATGGTACGCAGGTTTCGCTGCACACCATCTCAACCAACCTAGCCAGGGTTTCTACAGCCAGGATCCTGTCCCCTTAAAGTTGACTGCCAACGCCGGAGGTCTCATCAACCTCTCTGAGGAACGCCGTCGCCAATCCTCCCTTGGATTAGGACAACCCGTGGTGTCGCCCAATTTCATCTATCAGTATCAGGGTGGGTTCCACTATTTCAACTACGGTCTCTATCTCGACTGGCGCCCCTTTATTGTAGGCACCTGGTTCCGCCATACCACCATCAACTACGATGCCTTCATCTTTATGGTCGGCGTGCAGCAAGACTACTTCAAAGTGGGTTACAGCTACGATGTTACCGTCTCGCAGTTGGGTAACAGCACTGCTGGCTCGCACGAAATCACTATCGGTATTCTGCTCCCGGTGCCCGAACAGAAACATAAGGTCAAGGCTATCCGTTGCCCGTCCTTTTAATAAAAAATCTTAAAACGGAAACAATTTCCTGACTTTAACGTATAAGATAGATAAAAATTTATTCAATATGAAGATTGCAAAAATATCGTTCCTTATGATTGCCTCCGCGCTCATGCTTGTGGCATGTGGTGGCAAGGAGAAATCGGCTGTGACCGGTTGGAATCTGAATGACACGGAGTGGGGTGGTTTTGACCGTTCTCAATACTCCGAGCAAATCACCGGTCCCGGACTGGTGTTTATTGAGGGTGGCTCATTCCAGATGGGTCGCGTGGCTGAAGAGACTCGCTTCTCTTGGAACAACCTCGTTCATACTGTTAGTGTTTCGTCTTTTTATATGGATGAAACAGAGGTTTCCAACTTCTCCTACCGTGAATTTGTCTATTGGATGAATCGCGCCTATGGTGAAGAATACCCCGAACTGGTCAAGCAAATTTATCCCGACACTACCGTCTGGCGTTCCCGCCTCTCTTGGGTTGAGAACTTTGTCGAGAACTACTTCCAGTGTGCTATGTTCAACGACTACCCCGTCGTGGGTGTCACTTGGGAGCAGGCCTCTCAGTTCTGCAAATGGCGTACCGACCGCGTGAACGAGAAGATTCTGGTTGACGCAGGCATCATTGAGCTCGCCCAGTCTGAACTGACTGGTTCCGAAGCCTTCCAGACAGATGTCTACCTCGCAGGTCTCTACAAGGGTGAAGGTCAGGGTGTGCCCAACCTCGACCCTGCCGCTGGTGGTGAGAACCGCAACGTACGTCGTTCTGATGGTATCCTCCTGCCCAACTATCGTCTCCCGACTGAGGCTGAGTGGGAATTTGCTGCATTAGGCATGATCGGCAACACCTACGACGAACGTGTTGTTGAGCATAAGACCTATCCTTGGGCTGGTCAGAGCCTCCGTTCTGCCAACAAGAAGTACTATGGTCAGTTCCTTGCCAACTTCAAACGTAGCCGTGGTGATGCCATGGGTGTCGCTGGCAATCTCAACGACGGTTGGGAGTATACCGCTCCTGTTATGTGGTACTTCCCCAACGACTACGGTCTGTATCACATGGCTGGCAATGTGGCTGAATGGTGCGGTGATGTCTATCGTAAAGACCCCAATCCCGTTGGAGCTGACGACCAGAATCCCTATCGTGGTAATGTCTATCAGTACGTAGCCATGAGTGAGGATGGTGAGGAAGCTGCCATCGACGAGGCTACCGGCAACTTGATTTATCAGAATGTCCCCGATGACATGAACCGTCGTAACTATCGCCAGGCTGACAATATCAACTACCTCGATGGTGACTGGAATTCCAGTATCTATGACTTCGAGAGCAAAGAAGCTACTTCAGCTTCTGGCTGGCTGAGAGAAGTCGATGAAGATGAAGATTACTCTGAAGAAGGATACACCCGCAGTGATGAGGAACAGACCAACCAGATGTACCACCGTAACGATAGCACCAGCAAGAACAACATCACCTCTATGATCAACAACCGTGTGCGTGTTGTGAAGGGTGGTTCTTGGCGTGACCGCGCCTACTGGATGCAGTGTGGCACTCGTCGTTACTATGATCAGGATCGTAGCACCTCATGGATTGGATTCCGCTGCGCAATGGACCGCATGGGTTCGCGCACTGCTAACTAAGAAATATTTTTAAGGTTGTTTTCAAGTGGTTCGGCGAAACCGAACCACTTTTTTTATTCTCTTCGACGTCCCCTTTTATATTAGAGCGAATAATAAAAGGTAAAAACTTAAGTGGGCCTGGTGGGTGTCAGGCCTATTCGTTGTGGATGAAAAAAAGTATGCATCGGTAAAAGGCGGTAGGACTCGATATGGGAGAGGAAAAGTGTGCGTTTTTGTTGCAGCCGTTATGATAGGGTGGGTAAGGAGTGAAAAGTTATTTTTGTGGAATAGAATTAATTTTGTATCTTTGTACTTTTAATTCTATCGTAGAGGATGTTGTTAAATATCACTAAAAGAGGTCTTTTGCTGCTGATGCTGTTAGCTGTGCTGCCAGCAAGGGCGCAGAAGCTTATTACATATGAGGCAGGAATGGGCACGCGCGACCCGAATGATGCGGATACGTGGATCCTTTATCAACGGGTGCGTGCAGAACACGATGGTATGGTGCTTTATGCCGATTCTGCTTTATTGAACCAGGTGCGAAATGATCTTACTGCTTTCGGCAATGTGAAGATTGTGATTACAGACACTACGACTATCTTTGGCGACCAATTGTTTTATGACGGGGAGAATCGTGTGTTGGACATCTGGGACGATACGGTGAGATTAGTTGATGGAAAGACCGTGCTGAAAAGCGACCACCTAACCTATGACCGTTTTTCTTCGACCGCTGCCTATGACTCATGGGGCATTACGGTGAATAAGGACAAACGCTTGGTAAGCGATATTGGATATTACAATTCCGAAACCAAAATATTTGATATCTATCAAGGTGTGGTGCTGACCGACTCTAACATGCGCCTAGAGACAGATACCTTGACTTATAGCATGAATAGCCATGTGGCGGAGTTCTGGAGTCCCACCCATGTGTATACCGATTCAACAACAATGTACAGCGAGTTGGGTACCTATAATACAGACTTGCGGTACGCTCATTCGATGAAGGCATCGGAGGTCCACAATGGTGAGAAACATCTGACATGCGACACGCTCCACTACTACGAAGAGTCTGAGTTTGGAATTGCTATTGGTCATGTGGTGCTGACTGACACGGTCAACAAGATAGTGAGTACCAGTCGTTATGCCGAAACCCGTCAACAGGAGCATTCTTCGCTGGTCACTGACAGCGCCTTGGTCCGAATGGTTAACAGAGATGAAGACGACACCCTGGCGGTGCCTGATACTGTCTATCTTCATGCCGATAGCATCTGGGTGATGAATGACTCCACCCGCCATTTTCATTCATTGAAAGCCTACAACCATGTAAAGATATACCGCATGGATGCCCAGGCTATGTGCGACTCGGCCTTCTATTCGGCTCCCGACTCTTTACTTCAGCTGTTTAAAAACCCAGTGATGTGGTATGATCACTATCAGAGCACGGCCGACACAATAGTGGTAAAGTTTGACACGTCGGGTGCCAAACAAGCGTTTCTGAATGGTGCCCCATTCTGTATAGAACAGGTCGACCCAGACAAGTTCAACCAAGTGAAGGGCAGGAACATGGTGGTCTATTTTGTTGAAGGTGAACCTGACTATGCCGACATTTTGGGCAACGCAGAGATGGTGTACTATATCATTGACGAGGAACTAAATGGGTATAAAAGCCTTGTGGGTGTGAATGTGGGCGTAGGGTCGGATATGCGGGTCTATTTTGTAGACCGTGCCCCCGATCGAGTAGTCACCTATGGAAAACCTGACATGAGTACCTACCCATACGACAAGTTGGAACCAGAGAAGCGGACATTGGCTAACTTTAAGTGGCATGATGCCCAGAGGCCTAAAAAACCAATGGATGTCTTTGTATGGTGACAAAATGGCACACAACAACAGATTGGCACAGGGTATGCATTCCCTCTGTTCGATAATAACTAATAAAAGTAACTATGAATCAGGAAGAGAAAACTATAGAGAACCAGCAGCCCGAGGTGGAGCCTCAGGCAACAGCGACTGCGACAGAACAGTCTGCCACTTCGGCAGAATCATCCAACCATCGCAAAAGGGATCACAAAAGACGTGCATCCAAGCATGACGACAGCACCGAGAAACTGCAGGAAATGGGTGAGAAACTGGCAGATGCCCAGGATAAGTATGTGAGGCTGTATTCTGAGTACGAGAACTATCGTAAACGTACCAACATGGAAAAGGCCGACTTGATTATCAATGGCAGCAAAGATATGATAAAGGCCATTCTACCTGTGGTTGACGACATGGAACGGGCATTGCAGGCCATGACTGAAGATGATGCTGCCAAGGAGGGTGTGCAGTTGATATTCAACAAGATGATGAATATCCTTTCGCAGAAGGGCTTGAAGCCCATTGAGGCTAAAGGTCAGAAGTTTGATGAGAACTTGCATGAGGCCGTTACCCAATTCCCTGCCTCTGAAGAGGGCCAGAAGGGTACGGTAATGGATGTGGTGGAAAAAGGCTACTACTTGAATGATAAAGTGCTGAGATATGCCAAGGTTGTAGTAGCTGTATAGTATTGTATAACAAATTAAAAGAGTGAATAGGAGAGATAATCGTTATGGCAAAGAGGGACTACTATGAAGTGTTGGGGGTTGGCAAGAATGCGACCCCTGAGGAATTGAAGAAGGCCTATCGTAAGCTTGCGTTACAGTACCATCCTGACCGTAACCCAGGAGACAAGGAAGCGGAAGAGAAATTCAAGGAAGCTGCGGAGGCATACGACGTGCTGAGCAACCCCGACAAGAAGGCGCGTTATGACCAGTTTGGTCATGCCGCATTTGAAGGAGGTGCCGGCGGTTATGAGGGAGGAATGAATATTAACGACATCTTCTCACAGTTTGGTGATATCTTTGGCGATTTCTTTGGAGGAGGAGGGTTCCATGGTTTCAGCGGATTCGGCGGAGGCCAGCAGGGCAGACGTGCCACTCCGCGTGGCAGCAACCTACGTATCAAAGTGAAGCTTACTCTGGAAGAAATAGAGAAAGGCTGTGAGAAGAAAATCAAAGTGGCGAAATATGTCCCCTGCAAGACCTGCGGAGGGTCAGGTTCCCGTACAGGAAAATTCGACACTTGTCCCCACTGCCACGGAAGTGGTGTGGTTACCGAGATACGCCGTACTATCTTAGGTCAGATGCAGACTCAGAGCGTGTGTCCCCATTGCGGTGGAGAAGGTCGAATTATTAAGGACAAGTGCCACGACTGCAATGGCGACGGTATTGTCCGGTCGGAAGAGATCATTACTATCAACATTCCGGCAGGCGTGTACGATGGGATGCAGCTTTCAATGTCAGGCAAAGGCAATGCCGCTCCTCGCGGCGGTGTGCCTGGCGACCTTATTATCCTTATCGAGGAGTTGCCTCACGACATCTTTGAACGTCAAGATAATAACCTTTATTATAATGCTTTTATTACCTTCTCGCAGGCAGCTATGGGTGGCAGCATCGAGATTCCCACACTGTCGGGCAAGGTGAAGGTCAAGATTGATGCCGGTACACCCTCGGGTAAAGTATTGCGCCTGAAAGGTAAGGGTCTTCCCCAGTATGGGAGTTATGGCAGAGGCGACCTGTTAGTGAGTGTGAATGTGTGGGTACCCAAGAACCTGTCGCGTGAGGAGAAGGAAATACTCACCAAACTCGACCAGTCGCCAAACTTTCAGCCCAATCCGACAAAACAGGAGAGAGGCTTCTTCGACAAGATGAAAGATTTGTTTAACTAGCCTGTGTGTAACGGTAGCACCCAATCCCTTCCTTTCCGATGAAAATGTCCGAAGCCTTCTTACAATATGTCTGGCAGTACCAGCTGTTGGAAGGTGGACTGCGTACTACCGATGGCCAGCCTATCTTAGTTGAGCGGGCAGGAATGCTGAACCGTGATGCGGGGCCTGATTTCTCCGAAGCCCATGTACGGATAGGGGAGACCCTGTGGGTCGGTAATGTAGAGGTCCATGTCAAGTCTTCTGATTGGAACCACCATCACCACAGCAACGATCATGCCTACGACAATGTGGTGCTGCATGTGGTTTATGAAAACGACACAGCCATCACCCTTCAAAATTGCCATACCCTAGCTACACTGGAATTGTCACACTATATCCCCGATGCGGTATGGGCCAACTATGACGCCTTAATCGACCCTCCCCAGCCCCGAACCATTCCTTGTGCAGACCGACTTGGTGAGATCTCCAAGCCCTTGGTCAATTCTTTTCTTGAGCGCCTCACTTTGGAACGTATTGAGCAGAAGTGTGCCACTGTGCGTCGGCTGCTGGACGAGAGCCGAGGCAACTGGGAACAATGCTGCTATTGGCTTTTGGCTCATTATTTTGGAGGCAAGGCGAATAGCTTCCCCTTTGAGTTGTTGGCCAAGTCTACCGACCAGAACCTCTTAGCGCGTTGGCGCGACCGACCCCAGCGTATTGAAGCCCTGCTTATGGGGCAAGCAGGGTTGCTAGAGGGCTTTTTTACTGACGATTATCCCCGCCAGCTCCAATCCGACTATACAGCTTTGCGCCAAGGAGCTTCGCTTACCCCTATTGCAGGCTATCTGTGGAAATTCTTCCGTATGCGTCCCTATGGATATCCGACCTTGCGTATCAGCCAGTTTGCTCAGTTGGTATGCCAGTCGCGCAACCTCTTCAGCCATCTGTTGGAAACACCTGATGCCACTGAGCTTCAGAAGTTTTTCAACGTAAGCGCTTCCCCCTATTGGGACAACCATTTCCAGTTCGACAAACCTTCTCCTGGCAAGAAAAAACAGGTCGGTTCTGCGTTTGTCAACGTGCTTATCATCAATGTCTGGGTGCCACTGCTCTTCGAGTATGGCAACCAACACGGCATGCAGCAATATAAGGATCAGGCTGTCGACCTGTTGGAACAGTTGCCACCCGAACGCAACCATATTGTGAGTCACTGGAAAGAGGCTGGCATTCGTGCCGAAAATGCTGCCCAAACTCAGGCTCTCATACAATTGTATAATAACTATTGCAGCCAACATAACTGTCTTTGCTGTCAAATCGGTTACAAAATCATTACGCTGTGAAACCTTCAGAAATAACTAAAGTACTTACTGGCGCGAATGCTTGTGTCTACGATGAGGGACCTGAGGTTGAAGTTCTCCTCACCGATAGTCGCCACATGTCCGACGTTTCTCATTCTCTTTTCTTTGCAATACCTACAAAGCGGAATACGGGGTGTCGGTTTGTCTACGACATCTATCAGCGCGGAGGACGCAACTTTGTAGTGCCTTTTGACGCGCAGGAGGAATACCAGCAGCAGTTCCGCCTCTGCTATCATGCCAATTTCTGGTTTGTGAAAGACGTGGTCCTTGCTCTACAGCAGTTGGCGGCATGGCATCGCAGTCAATACAATATCCCCGTGGTCGGAATTACGGGCAGCAATGGCAAGACCATTGTTAAGGACTGGATAGTTCAGTTGCTGCGCGATAGCTGCTCAGTAGTGGCTACACCTCGCAGTCATAACTCCCAGATTGGAGTACCGCTGTCGGTGTGGCAGATGTCTGGCGACGACGAGTTTGCTGTTTTCGAAGCTGGTATTTCCGAGGTGGGCGAGATGGACCGTCTGCGCAAAGTAATCAATCCTACCATCGGCATCTTCACCAATATCGGTCAAGCGCATGAGGAAAACTTCCTCACACGGAGTCAGAAGATAGCCGAAAAACTTCAACTTTTCACCCATTGCGAGACCCTTATCTATTGCACCGACCATCGCGACATCCATTCCGCCATTCTCGAGCAAGAGTGTTTCCGTCAAGTCCGTCGTTATACTTGGGGTAAGGGCGATGGCAACAATCTGCAGTTGCTCGACACCCATACCGAAGGCACTACCACTCATATCCATGTCCGACACGAAGGCAAGGAGGCCACCTTCCACATTCCTTTTGTCGACTATGCCTCGGTTGAGAATGCCATGCATTGCATTGCCCTGCTCTTGTTCTTGGGCTACGATGACCAACTGATTGATGCGCGCTGTCGTCGACTCGCACCAGTTAGTATGCGCCTAGAGATGATTGACGCCCTCAACAACAGTCTTCTGATAAACGACTGTTATAGCCTCGACCTCAACTCTCTCGTCATCGCCCTCGACTATATCCAGCACGAGTCACAACATCCCGACAAGGTGCTTATTATGAGTGATATCCTCCAGTCGGGTATTCCTGAGCCGGAGCTATACGCCCAAGCCTCCCAAATGGTTCTTCAACATGGTATCAACCATTTCGTAGGCATTGGTGAAGCCCTCTGTCGTAATCAGGCACTCTTTCAGGATATTCCGTCCACCTTCTATACAACTACCGAAGAGTGTCTGCTGAAGCATCATTTTGATCTTCTATCCAATGCCACCATCCTCCTCAAGGGAGCGCGTAGGTTCCACTTCGAGGATATTGCCAAAGCGCTCCAGCGTAGGTCGCACCAGACTATCATGGAGGTCAACCTCGACAATCTCGTCAACAACCTCAATTACTACCGCTCATGTATAAAGCCAAGCACCAAACTGATGGCTATGGTGAAGGCATCTTCCTATGGTGCAGGTACCACCCGCATTGCTAGTTTGCTGCAATTCCATCATGTCGACTATCTCACTGTGGCCTATTGCGACGAGGGTACCGAACTCCGTCGTGGAGGCATTACCCTCCCTATCATGGTGATGAACCCCGAGGAGGAAAGCTTTGCCGATATCATCCGTTACCATCTTGAGCCGGACATATATAGTTTTCGTATTCTTGAGGCTTTTTCGCAAGCAGTCAAGGTGCATGGCACCGACTTAAAGGTGCCTGTTCATATCGAATTCGATACAGGCATGCACCGGCTTGGTTTCGACGGTTCCGATACGCCCGAGCTGGTTCGCCGGCTCAATTCCCCCGACTGCCCACTGCAGGTCAATTCCGTCTTCTCTCATCTCGCCTGCAGCGAAGACCCTGACTGCGATGATTTTACCCGTCTCCAAATAAGTCGTTTCACCGAGTGGAGCACTTCGTTGTGCAATGCCTTGGCAGTCACTCATCAGCATCCCATTCTGAGGCATATCCTTAATTCTTCTGGAATAGTCCGTTTCCCCGAGGCACAGCTGGATATGGTGCGTCTTGGCATCGGCCTCTACGGCATTGCCCCACAGTCCGAAGTACAGGCCCACCTCAAGCCCGTCAGTCGCCTCATTACCAAGATTTCGCAGCTTAAGGACATTCCCGAAGGTGACTCGGTAGGATACAACCGTCGTTGGATTGCTTCGCGTCCCTCTCGTATCGCCATCATCCCTATCGGGTATGCTGACGGTCTCAATCGTCATCTAGGCAATGAGAAAGGACGAGTCGTTGTTGCAGGATGTCAGGTCCCCATCATAGGAAGTATCTGCATGGACATGTGTTTCCTTGATGTTACCGACATCCCTTGCCAGGAGGGCGACGAGGTTACCATCTTCGGCGATGCTGATTTGTTGCAACAAATTTCCCAGTCGGCCGATACCATCCCTTACGAGATACTCACCTCCGTGTCACCCCGTGTCCGCCGAGTCTATTTCCAAGAATAAAAAGGCACTAAAAACTAGAAAGTACTAGAAATACTAGAATAATTTTTCCACCCATGAAACACACTCCATTTACCTCTCGCATGAAGATGGCCGACATTATCTCTGCCAATCATTCACTGCTTCTCGTCCTTCCCCGCCTGGGTATTCACCTCGGTTTTGGCGAACAGAGCCTGCAGGAAGTGTGCAACCGCTATCAGATTGATGTCGACTTTGTGCTGCTTATCTTTAATGTGTATTCTTTCGACAACTACCTTCCTGCTGCCGACACACTTGCTTCTACCAACCTCGAGCCTCTGGTTCCCTACCTCCAATCCTCTCATCACTACTATCTAAACGAGCGACTTCCGCATATTAAACGCCATCTTCTCAATGTTGCCACCCATGCGGGCGACCGCTATGGCACTGTGCTACGCCAGTTCTTTGCTGATTACGAGCACGAAGTCCAAGACCATTTTGCTTATGAGGAAGAGCACATCTTTCCTTTGCTTCAAGAGGGTGTCCACTCGTCCTCGAATACTGGTAGACAGTCGCTTTCGGCCTCAGGCCATCTGTCCCACAACCATTCCGACCTAGTCGACCGCCTCTCCGATCTCACCAGTATCGTGCTTAAATATATTCCGGGCGATAGTCTCACCGAGGAACTCAACGAACTTGTTTTCGGTATCATGCAGTTATCCTCCGACCTCGAGAAGCATGCCCTCCTCGAAGAGAAGATTCTTATTCCCTATATCGGGCAAGTTCTAAAGCATCCCATGCCATGAAACCCAAGACGAACCTTCTGATAGTTGAGCCCTCCGACATCATTCGTGCCGGGATTGAGTCTTTGATTAGCGACGACCAGTTCGCCCTGCTTGCCCCTCTGCGCGATTATCCCTCCGACCTGCCCCAACGTCTTGCCCGTCTGCAACCCGACCTGCTCTTGCTCAACCCCACCCTCATCCCTTCGCCTGCACGGATGCAACTCGCTGCCCTCACTCAGGCGCGCCCTTCGATGGCAATCGTTGCACTAGTATACCAATATGTTGAACCTCAGATGCTCGAAGGATTTAAGGCAGTTCTTGACATCCGCGAACAAGGTAGCCATGTCGCTCAGAAACTGCGCCAATGCTGCCAGTCCGACCAGGAGTCTGCTAATGAAAGCTACGAACTCAGCGACCGCGAAACCGAGGTGCTGCTCTTAGTGGCTCAAGGTTGCAGCAGTAAGGAGATAGCCGATCGTCTCAATATCTCCATTCACACGGTCAATACTCATCGTAAGAATATAACACATAAGACTGGTATCAAATCTGTTGCCGGTTTGGCTGTGTACGCCATGCTTCACAATCTCATCAACTAAAAATAGTCTGCCTCTCGATTATGTCCGACGTCCCCGTACAAGAAAAGCTATGGAATGCCAACTATACCAAGGTGTGGCTCGCCAACTTCATGATTTTCTTTTCATTCATGCTGTTGACACCTCTTCTGCCTATCTATCTTAATGAGCATTTCGGTGCCGATAAGGACATGATAGGAATGGTACTTTTTGGCTATGCCATTATGGCGTTGATAGCCCGTCTCTTCAGCGGCTACATCGTCGACAGTTTCCCTCGCAAGATGGTGCTACTTATCAGTTTCACCGTTTTCACACTTTTCTTTGTAGGGTATGTGGCGGCAGGTTCCCTTATGCTCTTTGCCATAGTGCGAACCACCCATGGTCTGCCTTTCGGTTTTACTACCGTCGCCAACAGCACAATGGCAATCGATGTGTTGCCATCCTCCCGTCGTACCGAAGGCATTGGCCTTTACGGGTTGAGCAACAACTTGGCATCTGCCATCAGCCCCTCGGTGGCTATATGGATTTATACGACCACCCACAATTTCGACATCATCTTTTGGCTGGCCATGGGCGTGGCAACCATAGGATTGCTGATCGACACCACCGTCAAAACCAAGGCTCGCCCGTTGGTCAAGGACAAGCAGAAGGTGTCGCTCGATCGATTCTTCCTCATCAAAGGGTGGAGCGAGGCGCTCACAATGGTCTGCTTTGCCTTCTCATACGGGGTCATGTCTACCTATGTGGCCATTTACGGCAAAGAACGCTTGGGCATTGAAGGAGGTTCTGGCACATTCTTCTTGCTGCTCTCTTTGGGACTTATCCTCTCGCGGTTGCAGGGCAATAAGGCGTTGCGCCAGGGTCGCATAGCCTATAATGCCTCTTTAGGTGTCTGCGTTTCTCTGTGTGGCTACCTGCTTTTTGCAGCACTCCCCAATGCGGTAGGCTACTACGGTGCAGCCCTCGTCATCGGTCTTGGCAATGGGCACATGTATCCTGCCTACCAAAACATGTTTGTCAATTTGGCTCCACACAACCAACGTGGCACAGCCAATAGTTCCATTCTTGTGGCCTGGGATGTGGGTGTGGGACTCGGAATTCTCCTCGGAGGCGTACTCTCCGAACATTACGGCTACTCCTCTGCCTTTTGGGTGGCGTGGCTGGTCAATCTTGCCGGATTCTTGGGTTTCTGGCTTTACGTCAAAGGCCATTTCCTTCGCAATAAACTCCGATAACTTTTAGTTTATTTTTATAGGCACTAAAAAGGGTCAGTACACAGGTTGAATAAAGTGTGTCCACACCTTGCTCAGGGTCTGGCTTCACCCTTTCTTTGAGCCTCCACCGATCGGTAGTCAGTCCGTTCCCCACTCGTAAGACGAAGATGGAGTGGAACTGGAGTGATTATGGAACGGAACAAAGGTATAGGCACCGTGAAAGGAAGTTGGGAACGGGGTGTGTTGAAGGTGGTGTGAGGGCTTCCTTGCCGTAGGCAAGGGGTATAAATGAGTAGGAATTGTGATGAGGCTTTTTCTTTTTTTCAATATGTGGTTTTTTTTTTGTAATTTTGCATTTTCAAATAATAGTAATAAAGAGTATGAGTGTCACAGCATTTGGCGTACTAGCCGCAGTCATCCTTCTGGCTTCTTTTGTGTTACGGGGAGAATCCAGAATACGATTGGTTAATTTAGTGGGTTGTGTTTTTCTGGTGCTTTTTGCCATCAACCTGCACCCCGAAGGGAATGTAACTTTCGTCACTGCCCGCATCATTCTGTTGTTGTTGGGTGTGTCGACAATCTTTGTGCATTGCGTCCAGTTGTGGCATACATGGAAAGAATCGCGCTCGCAGAAGGCGGTTGCCAAGGCCGAGGCCCGTGCCGCAGAGGCTGAGAAAAAGATGGATGAGCAGTTGGGCTTGGCATCGAATCCAGAGGTGAAGTCTACAGAAAGTGTCATTGATTAAGTCGATTAGATATGTTGAAGAAGATACGTATAGTGTTGGCGTGCCTGGTGTTTGCAGGCATCATTGCCTTGTTTGCCGACCAAGGGGGTGAGTTGCATCATGCCTTGGGTTGGTTGGCTAAGATTCAGTTTCTGCCTGCTGTGCTGGCATTGAATGTGGTAGTCGTTGTCGCACTGCTGCTGCTTACTCTTCTGCTGGGGCGTGTGTATTGCTCGGTGATATGCCCTATGGGAGTGATGCAGGATGCGTTCAACTGGCTGGGCAGCAAGCGGAAGAAGAACCGTTTCCAGTATCACAAGGGACTCACGGTGCTACGACTGGTGGCTCTTGTGGCGTTTGTGCTGCTGATGGTGTTTGGCATCAATGGTATAGCCCTTTTGGTCGCACCTTATAGCGCATTTGGACGCATGGCGAATGTAGTGTTTCACTGGCAGGGAGTCAACGTCACCTTCTGGGTGGCAGTGATAACCTTTGTGGTGATTGCGGTGCTTTCGTTCATTTGGGGACGTTTGTGGTGCAACAGCATCTGCCCGGTGGGTACGGTGTTGGGTTTCTTTGCTCGCTTCTCTTGGTTGAAACCTGTGATTGATGAGAGCAAATGTAACGGGTGTAAGAAGTGTGCCCGCAATTGCAAGGCCATGTGTATTAATCCCGAGACGCATACGATTGACTATTCGCGCTGTGTGGCATGCATGGACTGTCTGGAGAACTGCCACCAGAAGGCGATAAGTTATACCACTTGTAAATCGGCTAAGCGTAAGATGGATGAGCAGGTGGACGGCTCGCGCCGTAAGTTTGTGGTTACCACTGCCGCTGTGGGTGCCGCCATGGCATTGGAGGCGCAGGAGAAGAAAGTCGATGGCGGACTGGCTATCTTGGAAGACAAGCAGTTGCCAGACCGCAAGGTGCCACTGAAACCTGCGGGGTCTAAGAGTCTGAAGAATTTTAGCAGCCGATGCACGGGCTGTCAGTTGTGTGTGAGCGAATGCCCGAGCAAGGTGTTGCGTCCGTCGAAAGGTTTGCAGACGTTGTTGCAGCCTGAGATGGCTTTTGATAAGGGATATTGCCATTTCGACTGCACACGATGCAGCGAGGTGTGTCCCGCAGGTGCTATCCAACCGATTGGCTTGGCTATGCGGAGTGCCATCTCTATTGGTTATGCCGTGACGGTGCCGCACAACTGCCTGTTGGCACAAGGGGTGGAGTGCAATGCCTGTTCGCGCCATTGCCCGACGGCGGCCATTAGTCTGGTGAGCGATGCCAGCACTGGTCACAGTGTGGTGACTGTCAACGAGCAACGTTGTATCGGTTGTGGCGCATGCGAACATTACTGTCCAGTGCGTCCCTTCTCAGCAATCTATGTGGAAGGTCGTGAGGTACACGTTAAGGTTTAATAATTTAGAATTTTAATAATCAATCAATTTACATTTTAACTTCAATTGTCAACTACAATTACTATGAGCAAGTTTTTGGATACGCTGAGCGTGGTAAAAACGTTTAAATTTTGGAAAGAGCTGGTCATTATGACCCTCGGCATGTTTGTAACTGCTGCGGCGGTATACTACTTCTTGGTGCCTAGCAAACTGATTATTGGTACGATATCGGGTTTGTCGATTGTGCTGAACAATATATTCGAGGCAGCAGGCATCCACATTGGGCTGTCGGTCATCATTATGACCATCAATGCTATACTTCTGATATTGGCATGGGTGCTGATAGGCCATGAGTTTGGAGCCAAGACGGTATACACCGCCATGATACTCGGTCCGCTGACCGATGTGTGGGACGCTATTCTTCCCTGGCAGAATATCGCCAATGAGAATCTTACCACAGGCTCCATGTCCGTCATGGGCGACCCGTGGCTGGATCTCTGCTGCTTCGTGCTGTTGTTGAGTGCTGCACAGGCTCTGATGTTTAGTATCAATGCCTCTACGGGCGGACTGGATATTTTGGCCAAGATTGTGAACAAGTATCTGCACTTCGATATCGGTACGTCGGTAAGTATTGCGGGTGCCGTCATCTGCTGCACGGCTTTCTTCATCAACGATTTCCGCATGGTGGTTATCGGTCTTATCGGTACATGGATTAACGGTTTGGTGGTGGACTATTTCACTGCCTCGCTCAACAACCGCAAGCGTGTGTGCATCGTGTCGAAGGAGTACGACCGCATCCGCCACTATATTATCGACGAACTGCACCGTGGCTGCACCCTCTACGAGGTGATTGGCGGCTACAGCAATGAGAAGTCGATTGAGCTGGAGGTGCTGCTTACCAAGGACGAGTTTAGCAAATTGCTCGCCTATATCAAGGACAACGAGCTACCCGCCTTCACTACTGCAGGCAATGTGAGTGAAGTGTATGGTTTGTGGACTAAGAACAGCCACAAGAAGAAAATCAAGGCTGAGGCTGAGAAGAGATGATTTAAATTGAAAGGTGAAAATTGAAAAGGGGCTGCCGCAGTCGGTTGTCGATACACAAAACACACGTTTCCCTTTTCAACACTTAATCCTTCAAGCGAAGCGAATGTTATAACTCTTAATACCATAAATATCATGAAAACCAAACGTTACGATAAGAGGTTCCTGCCGATGCTGTGGATTGGTCTAGTTATTTGGCTAGGCTCGATGTTGATTTCATGGATAATGGAATTGACAGGCAACGCTCCTGCCGGACAGGAGACGCTTTTGGGCTTGGGCAAGTGGATGTTTAGCTACGCACCAGTTCTGTCGCTTTTGCTGTTCTGTGTGTTTGCCCCCGTGTTGGAAGAATTCTCATTCCGCCTATGGGGCGAGGGCAAAAAATGGACTACCATAGTATGTCTGGTGCTGATGGCAGCATTCACTACCAGTGAGATAGGCCTGTGGGGACTGCTCTTTGTGGCTGCCATGGCATTGGCGTGGTTTGGCGTGAGAGATAGGTTTGTGCAGATGTGGGCGTGTGCCCTCATCTCCTCGCTTACGTTCGCCCTTTGCCATATATCAGGCTATGGCGGCTTCTCTTTGGGCATGGTGCTGGGTTTGGTCGATATTTTCGGCTTTGCCTTGGTGTTGAGCTGGCTGGCAATTAATATCAGCATCTGGCTGGCAGCTTTGCTGCATGTGCTCAACAATACGTTGGCGATAATGATTCCGTTGCTGTTTCTTAACGACCCGCTGACCCTCCCGTGCTACACTATGCAGGGAGGTGTGAAGGCACAGGACTATACCCTTAGTATCGAGCCCTTAAAGCCCTTTGCCGACAATAGCAGCCTTATTGCCAACGCCGATAGGCTGTATGACTTGGACTCGACCACGACTAGTTTCTACTTGGTGGGCGAACCGTCGCAGATAGCTTCTCATTTGGCTTCGCATGTTCCCGGAGCAGAAAAGTATGTCTACACCGACTGGTTGCCTAAGGATGAGGTGCTGGAGGAGCGAGTGGTGTTCAGGGTGGACGACTTAGTGCCAGGGAAATTACGCTATGACCTGCTGCTGAAGGACTACCTGCGATTGGTGGAGGAGTATGCCGGCGAGCCGTTGGTGTTCGACACCACAGAGGTGATGCTGAAAGAGGCTTGGCTGGTGTATCCCGACGGGCGTGAGGTGCTGTTTGAAGAGGGTTGTGACGACTATGCGAAGGCGGCAGATCGTATTATGTCGAGCAGTTTTGGTATGAGGGGGAATATGTTGATTACGGAATATGAGGAAGTGAACGATTCGACGATAGTGCCACATGATTATTGTCTCCTAAACTCGAACCCACTGGCTGAAAAACTTGGAATGGATTCGATGGAGGATATGATGAGCCAATTGACGGGCTTCAAGATTGAATATCGCGATGCACGCCCGGCCACACTGATAGTGATAAAATAATAATGTTGTATATGGATAGACGAGATTTCTTAAAGAGTTTGGGCGCAGGAGCCCTGGCCACTGCGGCGATGGCTGCGGGATGCAAGAACCCCAACGCTACAAGCGCGGAAGGCTTTGCATTGGGCGAAGTGCCGACCGACAAGATGACATACCGACAGGGCACTCATGGCGAGAAGGTTTCCCTATTGGGTTATGGTTGTATGCGTCTGCCCTCTCTTGAGGATGGCAAGGATGGCAACCAGAGCGAGGGCGACCTTGACCAAGACCGTATCAACGAGTTGACAGACTATGCAATAGAGCACGGGTTGAACCTGTTCGACACTGCTCCACGCTATTGCAAGGCTCGCTCAGAGATAGCTATGGGAAAGGCGTTGAGCCGTCACCGTCGCGATGAGTATCTTGTTAGTACCAAACTGTCGAATCAGAACTCGTCGTTGTGGAACTTCAAAGGCAGCAAGGAGATGTTTGAGCAGTCGTTGGAGCGGTTGCAGGTGGACTATCTCGACTTCTATATGCTACATTGTGTAGGCCTGCCTGGTCGCGACAAGGATGGCAATCAGGTGGATCCAATGGAAGCCTTCCAGCGTCGTTTTGTGGATAGTGGCATGATTGAGTTCCTCTTGGAACAGCGTGCGAAGGGAGTTATCCGCAATCTGGGTTTCTCTTATCATGGTGACGTGAAAGTGTTCGACCATGCGCTGTCAATGCACGACAAGGTGCATTGGGACCACGTGCTCATTCAGCACAACTATATCAACTGGCAACATGCCTCCGATTTGGCCGAAGAGGCTGGCGGTGGCGATGCCAATTCGGAATATCTTTATGGCGAATTGGCAAAACGCGATATCCCTGTCTTTGTGATGGAGCCGCTGCTGGGTGGGCAGCTGGCCAGCCTGCCCGATTTTGCAGTAGAGGAATTGAAGAAGCATGAACCTCAGCAGAGCGTTGCATCGTGGGCATTCCGCTTTGCGGGCAATCAACCCCGCATACTCACAGTGTTGAGCGGCATGACCTATATGGAACACCTGCAGGACAACCTGCGCACTATGTCGCCCCACAAGCCACTGACCGAGGCGGAAGAAGCTATGCTGAAATCCATTGCCGACAGATATGTGGAGTATCCTTTGGTGCCTTGCACGGGTTGCCAATACTGCATGCCCTGCCCCTATGGTATCGACATCCCCGGCAACTTTGCACACTATAACAAGATGGTGAACGAAGGCCACATACTTGCCCACCCCGACGATGATGCTGGCGATGCTGAACGTCGCGCCTACCGTAAGGCTCGTAGGGAGTACCTTAAGAGCTATAACCATGCTGTTGAACCCGACCGTCAGGCCGACCACTGTATCGGTTGCGGACGATGCCTCCACGAATGTCCCCAGCGGATTAATATCCCCGCCAAACTGGCCATGATTGAGAACCTGTTGTAACAATAGAAAGGACTGACCTATGAATATGCTGATGATTGGAACTACCGAAATCATTGTTATCGTAGTGGTGGTATTGCTGCTTTTTGGCGGAAAGAAGATACCTGAGCTGATGAGTGGCGTTGGCAAGGGTGTGAAGAGCTTTAAGGACGGAATGAACGGTTTGGATGAGACGTCGCAGCCAGATGGGAGCAATGGTTCATCCAAGAAGAACGAAGAAAAGAAGAACGAGAGTTGACAATGACCCCAATGCTGGATAATTCTCATTTTTCAATTCTCTATTATTTTGGACTTTTGGGGACATCTTGAAGAGCTGAGAGGCAGCCTGCTGAAAGCATTGTTGGCAGTGGTGCTGTGTGCTGTGGCAGCTTTCTGCTGCAAGGAGTGGCTCTTTTATATTGTTATGGCTCCCAGCCATCCCGACTTTGTCACTTACCGCCTTTTTTCAAGAATTACTGGCGTAGACGTCGATTTCCATATTGACCTTTTCAACCCTGAATTGGCTCAGCAATTCTTGGTTCACATGCGTGTGGCGCTATGGATGGGGTTGTTGTTAGTGTCGCCCTATCTGCTCTACCTCTTGTTCCATTTTGTGGCACCAGGACTCTATGCCCACGAGAAGCATTATGCCCTT
Organism: uncultured Bacteroidales bacterium; assembly: GCA_947303735.1. Taxonomy (GTDB): domain Bacteria; phylum Bacteroidota; class Bacteroidia; order Bacteroidales; family P3; genus Colimorpha. Next base: position 32,738 of record CAMYZD010000007.1, read on the forward strand.
CGTGCCGTTGGTGGGGGGTATGTGATGTTCCTAATGGGCGTGGCATTGAACTATTTCTTGATATTCCCTTTGACATTCCGCTTCTTGGGAACCTATCAGGTGTCGGCCGAAGTGCCAAATCAGATAGCCTTGACCTCTTATATCAGCATGCTGCTGATGCTCTGTTTCCTCATGGGGATGATATTTGAGTTGCCGATACTTTGCTGGCTACTGGCTAAGATAGGGGTGTTAAAGGCTGACTTTATGAAGAAATACCGCAAGCATGCCGTAGTGGTAATCCTTATCATTGCAGCAGTTATTACCCCGACGGGCGATGCAATGACCCTATCGTTGGTGGCGTTGCCTATTTATGCACTCTATGAAATAAGCATTCTAGTGGTGAAAAAAACAGATTGAACCATGAAAAAGATATTTTATTTCTTGATTCTTAGCTCTTATTTTTTAGTTCATACTTCAGTTTCTGCCCAGCAAGCCGCACGGCAGTTGGCAGAGCGTGTCTTGGGTGCCAAGGCTGACCAATTCGAGTTTGTCCAACGCCTGTCCGACGTTGATTTGTTCACTCTCGAGCAGCATGGCAACAAGATTCGCATCGGAGGCAATAACGATAACTCGATGGCGATGGGACTAAACTACTACCTCAAGGAGTATGCCAAGACCCACGTGTCGTGGTATGCTAGCCAGCCCGTAGAGCTGCCTAGTCAGCTGCCCAATGTGGATGAACCCATAGTGCGCAAATGCACTGTGCCAACCCGATTCTTCCTCAACTACTGCACCTACGGCTACACCATGGTGTGGTGGCAGTGGTGGCAGTGGGAACGTTTTATTGACTGGATGGCGCTCAACGGCGTGAACATGCCGTTGGCTCTTACGGGGCAGGAGGCTGTGTGGCAGGAAGTATGGCGCGAGATGGGGATGACCGACGACGAAATACGCGCCTATTTCAGCGGTCCGGCACACCTGCCTTGGCACCGCATGGCCAACCTCGACAGTTTTGGTGGTCCGCTGCCACAGGGCTGGATTGACGGGCAGAAGGAACTGCAGAAGAAAATATTGGCACGCGAACGCGAGCTGAATATGACACCCGTGCTGCCAGCCTTTGCTGGGCATGTGCCACGCCAGATTGCCGAGCGCAATCCCCAATCCGACATCAAACGGCTCAGCAGCTGGTGCGGTTTTGAACCTACCTATTTTATGAACTCCACTGACAGCCTTTTTGCCGTCATCCAACGCAAATACCTTGAGAAACAAACCGCTCTCTACGGTACTAACCATATCTACGGTGTTGACCCTTTCAACGAGATGGACCCTCCCAGTTGGGAGCCTGACTATTTGGCAGGCGTGTCGAGCAACATCTACGCCTCGCTGCAGCAAGTAGACCCCGAGGCACAATGGCTGCAGATGAGCTGGGTGTTTTATTACAAACGCCGCCAATGGACTCCCGAACGGCTGCGTGCCTATCTCACAGCCGTACCGCAGGGGAAAATGGTGCTCCTCGACTATTTCTGCGAGAAGACCGAGGTGTGGCGCGAGACGGACGGTTTCTTTGGTCAGCCCTATATCTGGTGCTACTTGGGCAACTTCGGCGGCAACACGATGCTGGTGGGCAACCTGCATGAGTTAGATTGCAAACTCGCCAACGCTATGCAGCAGCAGGCGGGCAATATGGTAGGCATAGGCTCCACGTTGGAGAGTTTCGACAACAGTCCGCAGATATTCGAGTTCTTGTTGGAGCACCCGTGGAATCTGACCCCACAAGGCGATAGGGTAGGAGCGTTTACCCGCCGTTGGGCAGACCTCCGCTATGGCGAGGCCAACCCTGATAGTCGTGCTGCATGGCAGCTTCTCATCGATTCGGTCTACAAGGATTGGTCGTTCTATGGCCTAGGTACACAAATGGTTGCGCGCCCCTCGCTCTCGGGCCATGGTACCTACTACACCAAGCCTTACTATTCCTACAACAACGACCAATTGTTGAAGGCGATACGGCTGCTACTCAAACACCCCTCTAAACGTGCCAGCTACCAATACGACATCGCCAACCTCCTCTCCCAGTGGCTGGGCAACCACTTTATGGAGGTGCGCGACGACTTCACATATGCATATCAGGTGGGCGACATTGAGAGGATGCAGCGCGACAAGAGCATTGCACTAGACATGATTCAGGATGCCGACCGTTTGTTGCAGCAGGTGGAGCCACTTTCGTTCTGGACGTGGACGCAGGATGCCCGCCTTTGGGGGAAGACGGACGAAGAACAGCAGTATTACGAAACGCAGGCTCGCACGTTGCTTACCATCTGGGGCGGCCCCGTGCTGAACGACTATGCCAACCGCATGTGGAGCGGCCTGCTGATACATTATTACTACCAACGGTGGGAGATGTTTTTCAATGATGTTATAGCTGACTTTACGAATCATGTAGACAAGAAGTTTGACGAGGAGGCGTTTAAGGCACACCTTGCCCAATTTGAGAACGACTGGAACCGTCACTCGTGGGTTGTCCACAAGATAACCCTGCCACACCACGGCGACTGGGCCAACATGATTCTCCGCAAGATAGACCGAGGCGAATATGCTGTGCCCAACCGTGCAGCCGAGGTGCTGGGCGACTATATGCGGAAATACCCAGAGGCACACCTGCAGGATGTTTACAAGTCCTGTTTCCAAGATGTCTACGGCCCCGGGCATATCATCAAAGATTCCGTCACCTGTGCACAGTATATCATCCAAGAGATGGAGCAGGTGGATTTGGCTGACACGCGCTTCCCCGACTTCGAATACACAGGTGTCGAAGGCAATTACGTCCGAGTAAATCTGCGAGTGATAAAGGATGGCCGTGTGCCGCAAGATCTCTTCGTTAAACTTCTGATTCAGAGTACCGATGTCAAGAAGAAGATGCCGCTCTACGATTGGAAAGGACAGTGGGACAGATTGCAGAAGACGCTTGGCACCATTACACCTCTCCCCAAGAACTTCGATGCCGATGCCGCTAACCTGCAGGCATGGCTTGACCGAGGCGAAACTATGGTACACCACAGTAGGCATTTCAACGAAACATACCAGCCTCACTACCGTATCATACGACGCGACCTTTTTGAGAAGGACTTAATGCCTCTGATAGTCAATTCTTCAGAGGTTGGTTATTAACAAGTGTTGAAAAGTCAAATGTTAAAAATTTGTATAAGAACACTAAATGCCGTAATTTTGCAAAGTCCTTTTTTATAATATAGGTCTTTGTATGTTATTGCAATAAACTAAACTACAATATCATGGCTTTACACATCATCAATCATCCCATGGTGCAGCACAAGCTGACTATCATGCGCAAGAAAGAGACTGGCACTCGCGAGTTTCGTGAATTGTTGAAAGAAATAGGTATGCTGATGGGCTACGAAATCACTCGTGATTTTCCCCTGAGGAATGTTGAGATTGAGACGCCAATGCAGAAGATGGTGGCTCACGAACTCTCTGGCAAGAAGGTGGTGGTGGTTCCCATCCTTCGCGCCGGCTTAGGCATGGTCGAAGGCCTCCTCACGCTCATACCTGCAGCTAAGGTCGGCCATATCGGCATGTATCGTGACGAGACTACCCACGAGCCGGTGTTCTATTACTACAAGATGCCCGAAGGCAAGGATCGCATGGTCATCCTCACCGACCCCATGCTTGCCACAGGCGGAAGTGCGTGCGATGCCATCCGTCGGCTCAAGCAGGACGGCTACAGCAATATTCGCATGATGTGCCTGGTTGCGGCTCCTGAAGGGGTGAAACGTGTACAGATGGAGCACCCAGAGGTGGACATCTTTACTGCTTCACTTGATGATGGTCTCAACGAGAACTGCTACATCCTGCCTGGCCTAGGTGATGCAGGCGACCGTATTTTTGGCACCAAATGATTCGTTTTTGGCAATGCTATACGGCATTGCCTTTTTATCAATCAAAAATATATAAGTTATGGCAAATATTAGTACCAATGAGGCTGTCTACGATGCACGGCAGCTGGGCAAAGGTAGGATGCTCGTATTGGGTTTCCAACACATGTTCGCAATGTTCGGTGCCACCATTTTGGTGCCAACTATTACAGGTCTTTCGGTGTCGGCAACGCTTCTTTTTGCTGGTCTGGGAACTCTTCTTTTCCATTGGCTCACCAAGATGAAAGTGCCCGCTTTCTTAGGTTCCAGTTTCGCCTTCCTTGGTGGCTACGCCACTGTGGTCACGATGGGGGCGGAGTATGGTATGACCCAGGCTCAGGCCCTGCCTTACGCCTGTGTGGGTGTCGCAGCCGCCGGACTGCTCTATTTTGTCCTTGCCGCTGCATTCAAAGCATTCGGCATTCAGAAAGTGATGCGTCTGTTCCCTCCTGTCGTGACAGGCCCTATCGTCATCAGCATTGGCCTTATCTTGGCTGGCACCGCCGTTGGCAGCATCCTGACCAACTGGTGGATTGCCCTCATAGCCATACTCGTGGTCATCATTTGCAACATCTGGGGTAAGGGAATGATAAAGATTCTTCCCATTCTGTTGGGTGTCATCACTTCCTATGTTGTTGCTGCCATCTTCGGTCAACTTGAGCCAGGCAAAGTGGAAGCACTGCGTCAAGCCTCATGGGTGGGGCTTCCCGTCCATTGGCAGGACACGGGCATTTATGCATTCCAAGAGGGCAACTGGAGTTTCCTCCTCACTGCTATTCTGGCCATCATGCCCATAGCGCTGGCTACCATGATTGAGCATATCGGCGATATGTGTGCTATCAGCTCCACATGCAATCGCAATTATCTGGAAGATCCTGGTCTGCACCGCACCCTTTGTGGCGACGGAGCTGCAACGGTTCTTGCCTCTCTCTTTGGTGCTCCGGCCAACACCACTTATGGTGAGAACACTGGTGTGCTCAACCTGACCCGTGTTTTCGACCCCCGAGTCATCCGCATCGCTGCTGTGATTGCCATCCTATTCAGCTTCTCACCCAAGTTTGCAGCCCTCATCTATGCTATGCCCACTGCCACTATTGGTGGTGTGTCGCTCATCCTTTATGGTATGATATCCTCTGTGGGCGTTCGTAGCCTTGTCGAGAACCAGGTCGACCTCACCGACAGCCGCAACCTCATCATCACCGCCCTCACCATCACCCTGGCCATCGGTATCAGCTATGGCTGCGAGGGAGGTGCTTTGCAGTTTGGCAACATTGCCATTTCTGGTTTGGCAGTGGCAGCCATCGTGGGCATCTTGGCCGCCGTCATCCTGCCTACCGACCACAAGAGCCTTACCAATAAGGCGGATGCTTATCAGAATGAAAAGAAACTAGAAAAAGACAACAACTAATATATGAAGAAGCTCCTTGTCGTCCTGCTTATCACGTTGCCTCTGATTACTTTGGGGCAACGTGATAAGGTGAAAGAATCCTCTTCCAAGCCTCGCAACGTTATTTTCATTGTGGGTGATGGAATGGGCACAGCTCAAGTCTATACCTCGATTGTCGCTCAGCGCGATAATAACAGCGCCTTCCTCCGATTCCCTTATGTCGGTTTCTCGCGCACCTATTCCAACAACAAGTACACCACCGACTCAGGTGCTGGTGGCTCGGCACTGATGACAGGCCACAAGGTCGACAACTACCATATAGCCAAAGGACCCGACGGCACCGACTATCCCTCCTTCCTCATCACTGCCAAAGAGCGCTATGGCAAGGCGGCCGGGTTTGTAGTGACTAGTAGTGTACTCGATGCCACTCCGGCATCTACCTATGCTCATGTAACCTACCGCAAACTATTCGACTCAATTAGTATGCAGATGGCGCTCTGTCCTTTCGAGGTGATGATAGGCAACGATGCCTGGAGCTTCCAAACGCCCAACCGCAAGGATGGCAAGTCTCCTATCGACACCCTTATGGCCCGTGGTTACGAGATGGCATACACTCCCCTAGACATGATGCGTATCAAGGGACACAAAATCTGCGCTCTCCTCTCGGGCAAGGATGCTCCCGATGCCACCAAGCGAGGCCGTATGCTCACCCTCGGCACCCTCAAGGCTATCGAGACCCTCAGTTTCTACGACAACGGATTCACTCTCATGGTCGAAGGCTCGCAGATTGACTGGGCTTGCCACAACAACGATAGTGCCTACCTTGCTGCCGAGATGGCCGACTTTGAAGATATGCTCCACGCCGTGCTCGACTTCGCCGAGCGTGATGGCAACACCCTCGTCATCGTCACTGCCGACCACGAGACGGGTGGTCTCACCCTCAAGACTGGCGACATCGCCGCTGGCACCAGCCGTCCCTCTTGGAGCACGGGCAGCCACACGGGTGTCATGGTTCCCGTCTTTGCTTACGGTCCCGGAGCCGAGCAGTTCTCCGTCATCCAACAGAACACCGACTTCTACAATAAGATACTCAACCTACTAAAATAGTTTCACTTTTCAACTTTCAACTTTCACTTTTCAACTTTCAACTTTCACTTTTCACTTTTCAATTTTCAACTTGATAAAGTTCTGTGTCAAACTAGTCCAGCGATGGCTGCC
>CAMYZD010000008.1 GCA_947303735.1 uncultured Bacteroidales bacterium
TGGGACTGAAGTCTAAAATCTTCAGAAAATTGCGGTTTCTTAAATTGTAAGCCATGCTATTATTGTTTTAAATAATTAATTGTTATCTTCTTCAAATACTTAAATATTTTTGTTCTTATTATAGTAGAGTAAATACACCAACCATGCGATGGCACAGACAGCCAAGCATCCGATCCCAATAATCATCATCTTATCGCCGCCGGGCCAGTGCATAATGATAAAAAGCAACCCTATCAGGGAGGTAGCCACCGAATATCCAGTGAGTGTCATTGCAAACTTCCAAATGGGCGCTCCTATGCGATGGGTGCCGGGAAACAACCGTCCCAGGAAGAAAGCCACTAACGCCAATGTGCCGAAGCCTACTGTGAGCAGTGCATCGTTGTAATGCACACCTGCCAACTTCAGCACCAAAGCCACCAGCAGCAGCCCGCCACCCATGATGGACATCTGCAACATAAAGCGTCTAAACTTGGGCGACTCTGCTATATTATCCAGTAGCGAACTCATAATATAGGAGATTATTGTTTTTTATGAAATCTGAAATTGAAACCTATGTTCAAACAGGGAGCCCACACACCCACTCCGTCCACATTCATATACATAATACCAGCTCCGAAATCAAAATTCTTATAACTTGGGCCCACTGACAACCTATGGTCAGGGAGAGCGACATCACCCAATAGCAGCAGTCCGAGATGATAATCGACAAAAGCCGTCCATTTTGAGTCGGAAGCATATGCCCTAGCACCCACCACAAGCTCTGGAATCGCATAACCTTCAGTCAATTCCACTCCTCCACCTAACGCAATCTGAATATTAGGATTAATCTGGTATCCGAACTCACCCAGCACGGCACCATACAGCTCGGGACGGACGAAATAGCCCTGTGCTCTCGAGAATTCTGTCTCCATAGTTTGAGCATTCATCTTAGAAGGAGCCATCAACAACGACACTTGAACAATTACAAGAACAGCGATTAGATTCTTTTTCATAGAGATTGATGATTAGTGAGAAGTGATTAGTGATTGGTGAAAAGTGATTGGTGAAAAGTGATTGGACCAATGAATGCGGAAGCCAATTTTTAATTATTAATTTTTAATTATTTTTGACGCATTCGTGTCACTGATCACAGTCCACTGGTCACTAAATTAAATCTTTAACTCACGATGCGGGTGCCGCAGTTGGGGTTGTCCAGCTGGCCGGCCTCAGTGATGATGCATTCCTTGCCTCCGTTCTCCACAAACATGATGGCAGCGCGAATCTTCGGAGCCATGCTGCCTTCGGCAAAGTGCCCCTCTTCGAGCAGTCTCTTCGCCTCGGCCACGGTGATGGTGTCGAGAGCCTGCTCGTTCTCCTTGCGGAAATTGATATACACTTTCGGCACATCGGTGAGGATATAAAACTCGTCGGCACCGATTTGCACAGCACAGAGGGCGCTGGCCAAATCCTTGTCGATAACCGCCTCGACACCGCGCACATAATCGCTCTCCTCCACCACGGGAATACCGCCGCCGCCCACAGTCACCACTATATGGCCAGCCTTAGCCAGCTTCTCCACAATCTTAATGTTGTTGATGCGCGTAGGCTTGGGCGAAGCCACCACCTTGCGCCAGCCGCGACCCTTGGGGTCTTCTTTATACACGGCACCGGTGGTCTTCATCAGCTCTTCGGCCTGCTCCTTGGTGTAATAAGGACCTACCGGCTTGGTAGGATTCTGGAACATGGGGTCGAACTTATTCACCGCCACCTGGGTCACCAATGTCACCACATCGCGTTGAATATCGTGACGCGCCATCACATTGCGCAACCCCATCTCGATGAGGTAGGCTATCGAGCCCTGGGTCTCAGCCACGCAGAAATCCATCGGCATAGCCTCGATGCCGGCACGCTTGCCCTCCTCATGCTGCAACATCACGTTGCCCACCTGCGGGCCATTGCCATGGCCGATAACAATATTATAGTTGCGTTTCAACAAATTGTAAAGCGACTCACAAGTCTGCTCCACATTCTCTATCTGTTCTTGATAAGTACCCTTTTGGCCGCTGCGCAACAACGCATTGCCACCAAAAGCAACCACTGCCAATTTTCTCATATTTATAATATACTATTGGTTTCTAAATAATTAACAAAGCACATCCAAGTGCTAAGGAAATGCAAATATACAAAGTTTGAACGACATAGCAAAAAAAACTTTTCTGGCTCTCAGGGGAGAAGCATCAAATTTCCAATAGAGAAAATAGATAATCGATGCTCCAGCCAGCCTTGAGACGCTTGGTGACGAGGCTTCCTTTGCCTTTGTCGCGCCTAAGGATGTTGAGCGAGAATTTCCTCACAAGCGCAAAGTACGATGAACCTGCAAACACTGCCGCCGGGCAAAGTAACATTATTGAAAAAAACTACAGTGTCTAAAATCTTAAGGCCACTTCTATTAATTACATGTAATTAAAGTCTTTAATTCTTATCGAATTCAAAATATGCAGTTTATAGATTCTCCAATTCTCTAATTCTTGATAAATAGAAATCTCCTTAAATGTACTGTCGTTCATCAAACTTGCACCCTGACCAGTGAGCATACTGCTTAGAGCAAAGCATTGCTTCAACTCTTTACTAAAGATAAATCGTATTTCTGCTCGCTCCGTTAATCGTTTGTTCATTTGATTCTTTAGGAATTTTACCCTTATGTCACAATTATGTGCATTAATGTCATCATCTATGTGCAATCTTGCACATAGATGCTATTCGGACAAATACCTCTCCTACGCGTTTGTCGGAAGAACCGTTTATTTAGGCGGTGGGACCGACAGTGACGGTAAGGAGGTCGGTAAGGTGGGTCTGAGCCAACGTCTGCAATTGTTCGGGGGTAACGGTGGCGATGGCATCGAGGAGGTTGGTGGTGAGTTGCTCGGTGACTAGGGTCGAAGCCATGTGATTGTAACGCTCCGACACTTCGAACACGCCGTCGATGCTGCGGATGAAGTCGCCGATCATGTAGTTGCGCACACGATCGAGTTCCTCTTCGAACACGGGTTCCTGCTGCAATTGCCGCATTTCTTTAAACACCTCTTCTACGGCCAGCGGCGCCGCCTCGGCGGCCACATCGGCTATGATAGAGAAGACTATGCTGCCCCGATGAATCTGGGTCATGCTGTAGATGCCGTAGGTGTAGCCCTTCTCTTCACGAATATTGCTCATCAGACGCGAGCCGAAATAGCCGCCCAGCACGGTGTTGAGCACCATGAATCGGGCATAGTCCGGGCTGTCCCACGGCATAGGCAGCACACGGCCTATGCGAATGGTCGACTGAACTTTTTCAAATTGTGAATCGGAAGGGGTTACCTGTGTGTTAGGGCTTACACGGGGGTAAGCCCCTACGGATTGAGAATTTGAAGGGGCAGGAGGTGGCAGGAGGGGTTCGGGAACTGACTTACGCTTGATAGGCGACAAGTATCGGTCGGCCAATGCCAGCAACTCGTCGTCCACACTGCCGCTCAGCACAAGATGGGCATTGGCAAGGTCGTAACGCTGGTGGATAAAGTCGATGACTGAATCGATGTTGAGTGCGTCTACATCGGTGGGCGTGGCGTATACGCCCAAGGGGTGTTCGGCCCCATACAGCAATTGGTAGTACTTATTTCTGGCCACAAAGGAGGTCTTTTGGAAACCCGTGGCCAACTGCTGGCGACGATGGGCGACGCAGGCGGAGAACATAGACTCGCTGACCGAAGGGGCCTCGTACATCTCGCGTATGAGTGGGAAAAGGTCATCGGCATAGCGGCGCAAGAAATAGAATGAGTGAGCACCCACACACACATCGGTCATACGTTCCACCACAATACCTCTGAAGTCTAAAAACTCTGCCACCTGTTTCTCATCATGCTCTACGGTGGCTTCGCCCACGAGACGGTTGGCGACATAGGCGAGGCTCTTGAGCGGCTGGTAGCGGCTACCCGCCTCAAGGGTGATGTCGAGTTTGACTAATCCTAGGGCATTGTTGGGGAAATAGCATAGCTCATTGCCATTAGGTAGCATGTGAGTATGCGGAAAAAGAGGTTCGAGCGATGGGGGTTGAAGCATGGAAATTGAAAATTGAAAATTGAAAACGTAACAAATTAAAAATTAAGAATTAAGAATTAAAAATTAAAAATTGGCTACCGCGCTCATTTGTCTATTCACTAATCACTAATCACCAATCACTAATCACTAATCACTATTCACTAATCACCAATCACTGAAAAAAATCAAAACGTTGCACTGACCTTCAGATTGATTTGACGGGCAGTAAGGTAGTTGGGAACAGGGTGATAATGATTGGTATAGTCGGCGACCCAGAGGAAGGATACTACATTATGATAGTCGAACAGGTTGAAGACCTCGATACCCACGGCGATGTCGTTGAAGAGCCGCCCCAGCTTCGACTTGCGTACACGCTCGAAGCGGTTAAGCTGTATCGTGTTGCCCCAGTCCACTCGGAAATAGGGTGGCAGGCGATACTCGACGGTGCGATTGGTCTGGTAGGGATGAGTGACAGGGGTACCCGTACCATATATCAGGCTCAGGCTCATGCGCCAAAAGGGTATCTCGGGCATATAGTCCTGTAGGAATATCTTGAAGTTAAACCGCTGGTCGGTGGGACGGGCCAACCAACCCAGCCCGTCGCCAAAGATATCTTCTTGGGTCTTCATATACGAGATACTGGCCCACGAGTCAAGTCCGGGGGTAAACTCACCGTTAATGCGCACTCCCACGCCTGCTGCATAGCCTACTGCCTCCAAGTCGGGATTGTATCGCACCCGCAAGTTGTCGATGCTGTAAGGGACTAGATGGGTAATATACTTATAATAGATGTCGGCCGTAAGGCAGAAGGGTTTGTTCCACAAACGCAGGTTCCAGTCGACAGCACCCGTTGCCTGATAAGAGCACTGGGCAGGCAAATCTGTACGCAAGGTGCCATCCGTCCGGCGCATCTCGCGATACTGGTAAGGCTGCTGGTAGACACCCGCCGTCAGACGATAAAGAACATCGTAACGGCTCTGAGGTTTGTAGCTGGCCGACAGTCGAGGCGACACGATAAATTGTGAATTGTAGGGGATTACCCCCGTGTAAGCCCTTATGGTTTTTGAATTTTGAATTTCGAATGTTGAAGACGGGTAGGAGGTGATGTAATATTGCCCTCTCACGCCAGCCGTAAGTTTCACCTCGTCGTCGTGTCGGGTGAAGAGGCTCACCTCGCGTTGTGCATAGGCCATGCTTCGGAGGTTGGCAATACGATTGTCGGCTCTGCAAGCCAGCTGCAGCACAGGGTTGAAGACCACTGTGTCGTCCACCCCGGGTTGGTGGTGGTCGGTGGGGAAACTATAGCCTGCGCTGTCCACCCACTTCCATTCCCTCATGCGGTCGCGCACCATCTCCACCTGTCCCTTGAGGCCAAATGTCCAGCTGCCCAGCAGGGCATATCGCGACAATTTCAGCTCACTGCTGTAGATACCTCGGTCGAGATAATTGCGGGCATGCTCAAGGAAAGTACCCACCCCGCGGTCGAAATGGTTGGTGTCGCCTGCCTGCTCGCCAACGCCTACCTCATATAGCATATATTGGTCCTGTATATCATACAGCTCCTCCTCGTTGCCCATTTGGGCAGAGGTGGTCCACCTGAGCTGCAAATCATCGTTGGGGTGATAGTTGAGCGTCACGGCTCCCAACAGAGTGTTGTACTTGTCCACCTCCCGACCGTCGAAATAGACCCTTAGTTCATACCATTCGGTGAACGCCCCAAAAGAGGTGGTGGCGGCAAAGGGAATCAGGCTGTAGCGATTGCGTGTCCAGATGGCAATCATCGAAAGATCCAAGCTGTCGTTCACACGATAGCCTAACACCGCCTGCAGGTCGGTATAGTTGCTGGTGTACTGTCCCTCGGTATCAAGACTGCGAAACAGGTAGCGATTGCTATGTTCTCGGAAGCCTAAGCTGTAGCTGAACCGTTCGCCCACACGACCCTGCGCCGAGGCACTGCCCCCCAAGAACGAGAGCGACACACGGTGCTTCCGCTCCACGGGGCGATTGTAGATAATATCCAACACCGACGACATCTTGTCGCCAAACGTAGCGTCGAACCCACCAGGCGAAAACAGCACATGGTCCACCATGTCGGGATTGATAATGCTCACCCCTTCCTGCTGCCCACTTCTTACCAACTGGGGGCGATACACCTCCACCCCATTGATATAGACTATATTCTCGTCGAACGAACCGCCCCTCACCGAATATTGCGAAGAGAGCTCATTATTGGACGTCACGCCAGGCAGCGTCTTCAACAAAGCCTCTACCCCAGCCGTCGGCCCTACGGAATACTCTATTCGTTGGATGTCGATCTTCTCAAAGGCCGACGAGCGTATGCGTTGGTCGGTCACGTCCACCACATCGAGCTGAGTGGCCGAACGCCGCAAGTCGAAATCCAGCGTACGGCTCTCCCCCTTCTTTAAAGCTAAACGCACCTCCTGGGGGTCAAACCCCGTACACGACACGCGGACAGTGATGCTATCGGCTCCCCTCACGGCTAGGCGGTAGAAACCTCGACTGTCAGTCACACCTCCATAGGGCGTGGCGGCACTCACCACCCCCACATTGGCAAACTCAACAGGTCGTCCATCCGACAACACCCGACCCCTCAGCTCTTGCGCCCGCAAAGGCACTATAAGCGCCGAGAACAGCAGAACCAAAAATATAAAGATACGTTGATATGTGGATACGTTGATATGTTGTGCGGCAGCCATCCCTGTCCCCTCTTGAGAGGGGTGGCCGTTAGGCCGGGGTATGTCTACAGAGGGGTGCCACGTAGTGGCGGGGTATGTTCTTTCAATTCTCAATTTTCAATTGTTCATAAAAAAATGTAGGGTAGTAACGATATATTTGAAAAAAAATTGTACTTTTGCAAAATATTTATACCACTTCTGTTGATTAAAAACAAATTAAAAACAATATGTTTCACATAATATTTAAAAGGCTTTTAAGGTAAAAGGGAAATGGAAGCGGCAGACAAATATTAATTTTTAATTCTTAATTTTTAATTTAAAATGAAATACAGACTGATTATTGTGGTGCTAATGATAGCAGGCTTTGCCTGCCAGGCGCAGAACAAGACCGACGACCAAGGTCGTCGCCAAGGCCACTGGGAGAAAATCGACAAACAGGGAGCCAAAATCTATGAAGGCGAATTCATCGATGGCATGGAGACCGGCACCTTCACCTACTATTACCCCAACGGAACAGTCCGCATACGCAATGAGTACACCATTCCGGGCAAGGTGTGCAAACACCACGTCTACGACCCCGACGGCCACCTACTGGCCCAAGGCAACTTCAATCAGAAGAACCGCGACGGGGTGTGGGAATTCTTCTCCGAGAACGGCAAACGTATCAAGATAACCACCTACAAGATGGGCATCCGCCATGGGTTGCAGGTACTCTTCACCTCCGAGGGCGACACCGCCGAAGTATGCAACTGGAGCGACAACCACCGCAACGGCCGTTGGTGGAAACGCATTGGCAAGAAGGGCTATATCACCGCCACCTATGTCAAAGGCGGCATCGAGGGTCGGCTGGTGGAGTATAACGATGACCAGCAGCTGGTGCGCGAAGGCTTCTACGTCGGTGGCGAACGCGACGGCCACTGGCGATACTACGATCAAGGCAAAGTGGTAGTCGACGAGACTTGGGCGAAAGGCCTGATGCGCGACCGCCTAGTGCGCCTACTCCTTCCCGAAGAGCGTTTTGTCTCCATCTACGACATCAACTACATGGCTCCGCAGGGAAAGAAGAGCACCATCGTCTACCTGAGCAATGGCGCCAAGCTGATCGACCAAGAGAACTCCGAAGTGCTCTACGGCCATGTCGGCAACGACCGCTTCACCCTGGCCAACAAGGAGGAGCGCATCATGGTAGCAACCGAGCTCATCGTCGGCACCACCCGCGACCACGAAGGCCGAGAGATATTGAGCCTCGACCCCAAGCCCGATTTCGATGTCTTCCCCGACAAAGACTGCATGCTCATGTTGCGAAGCCTCAACCTTCAGAAACAAACCATAGAGGACGGTGGAGAATTTGATTTTGACAGATAGTGTAAAAAGTAACGCTCTAGTACAAAGTATGACTGATTCTTGCTCGTATTTCTCAATGTGGCGTGTCTTCGACACGCTGAGTAGTAGGGGTTTCGCTATCCCCACACTGCGCTCCCGTTGGTCGCTTAGTATGGGGTTATTGAGATTCAGCCTCTTCGAGGCTGCTAAAAAATCAGTCTTTTATCAAACTAGAGCCAAAAGTAAAAATGGGACTCCTCTCGGTGTCCCATTTTCCCATTAAACACTATTACAAAATCCTTATTATGAATTTAAACACTTCTCCTACAGAACGAAAGCAATTCTATTCACTTCTTGAAATCGGCTGCAAAAATACTGCTTTTTTCTCAATTGGGTATTAGCCGAAAGGTCGATTAACTTTTATTAACTGCCATGACAATAGCTACTCACACGTTGGGATGTAAATTAAACTTTGCGGAGACCAGCCATTTACAACGTCAGTTTGAAAAAGCAGGTTTTAACATTGTAGGCTATCACGAAAGGGCTGATATCTATATTATCAACACTTGCACCGTGACCGCCATCGCTGAGAAAAAATGCCGCAACGCCATCCGCCAAGCTGTGGCACTGAATCCCACAGCCGTGGTGGCAGTGATAGGATGCTTTGCCCAAAACGGAGCCGAACAGATAGCCAAAATTCCTGGCGTAAGTATCATTTTGGGCAACGACCAAAAGCATCGGCTACTCGAAATCCTTACCGAACAGGGCTTTAAGCCCAGCTCAGCACCACGAGTGGAGACCGATGAGCCTAAGTCGTTCCAACTCTCTTTCTCAGGAGAAGACCGCACTCGTACCTTTTTCAAAATTCAGGACGGCTGCGACTATTTCTGCAGCTACTGCGCTATTCCCCTGGCACGCGGAAGGAGCCGGAGCGCCACCATTGAGGAGACGGTGTCCATGGCTCGCACCATCGCGGCAACTGGCACCCGCGAGATTGTGCTGACAGGTGTCAACACCGGTACCTTCGGTCAACAACGCGGTGAACAATTCGTTGAGCTGCTGCGCAGGCTCGACGACATTGAGGAGATTGCCCGTTACCGCATCTCCAGTATCGAACCGAACTTATTGACCGACGAAATTATCGACTTCGTCTCTACATCGCGCGCCTTCCTCCCCCACTTCCACATCCCCCTTCAAGCGGGCTCTGACAAAGTGCTACGGCTGATGCGCCGCCGCTACGATACTGCCCTATATGCCAGCCGTGTGGGGCACATTAAGTCGGTGATGCCCGATGCCTGTATCGCTGCCGATGTAATAGCTGGTTTCAACGGCGAGGACGACGAAACCTTCGCCCTCAGCAAGGCCTTTATCGACAGCCTGCCCATCTCCTACCTGCATGTTTTCCCCTATTCCGACCGACCTAACACCGCCGCCTTGAGGATGCCCGAACGGGTACCAGTCGCCCTCCGTAAAGCACGCAGCCAAGAGCTACACCTCCTTTCCAACCACAAACGCCAAGCCTTTGTAGAGAGCCAACTAGGCAAAGAACGAACAGTGTTGTGGGAACACAGCCTACACACTGATTCAACGGGAAATACCATGCAGGGGTGGACCGACAACTACATTCGTCTACATCGTCCCTTCGATGCCTCACTCGCAGGCAAAGTCACCCCCTTCTTAGTGGAGAAATCAACAATTGTTGATAACTTTGCTTGTGAAGATTGAACAATTAGACGTATCTTTGTTTTTTATTTTTGAAATGAGTACTCCTCTAAACGGGTTGAATTATAGTTTTATCCAAATATATAACACAATATATAACACATCGTCTTTATAACAATTGTACCCTTATGAGCGGTCTATTTGGAGTTATTACCGAAAAACCATGTGCCACCGACCTGTTTTATGGCACCGATTATCACTCACATCTTGGTACCCGTCGTGCCGGTCTGAGCACCATCGACAACGACGTGATGCACCTCAACATCCACAACATCGAGAACACACAGTTCAAGACCAAGTTCTCCTCCGACATCCACGAGATGCTTGGGAACAAGGGCATTGGGGTTATCTCCGACACAGATGCCCAACCTATCGTGTGTAACTCGCACCTCGGACGCTTTGCCGTCTGCACGGTGTCGCGCATTAACAACATTAGTGAGCTGGAAGGCCTATGCCTCAGCAAAAACCAGCAGTTTACCGAGCTTAGCATGGGGCGCACCAATCCCTCTGAGCTTATAGCCCTGCTTATCACACAGGGGAAGGACTTTGCCGACGGCATCACCAATGTATACAATTTGGTGCGAGGCAGCGTCTCCTTCCTCATCCTCACCAACAACGGCATCATCGCCGCCCGCGACCGCTATGGCCGCACACCTCTTACTATCGGCCGACGCGACAACGACTATGCTGTTGCCTCCGAGAGCCATAGCTATGTAAACCTCGGATTCACCACCATCTATCACGTCCAGCCCGGCGAGGCTGTACTCATCAACCACAACGGATTGACCCAACTGACCAAGCCAAGCGATAAGATGCAGATCTGCTCCTTCCTTTGGATCTACTATGGGTTCCCCTGCGTGGAGTATGAGGACATCAACGCCGAAGAGGTACGCTATCGTTTAGGCGAAGAGATGGGCCGCACCGACGACGTGGATGCCGACTATGTCTCGGGCATCCCCGACTCGGGCGTGGGCATGGCACTCGGCTATGCTATGGGCAAACACATCCCCTACAAACGCGGTATTCTAAAATACACCCCCACGTGGGCTCGCAGTTTCATGCCTGTCAACCAAGAGGCCCGCAGCCTTGTCGCCAAGATGAAACTCATCCCTTCGCGAAAAATGCTTGAGGGCAAAGAGGTGGTCTTCTGCGACGACAGTATAGTCCGCGGCACTCAGCTACGCGACCAAACCAAGATGCTGTACGCCAACGGCGTGAAACGCATCCATATCCGCATCAGCTGTCCTCCCCTCCTTCACGGCTGCAACTTCCTCAACTTCTCCACCTCCAAGACCGACCGCGAACTTATCACCCGCCGCGTCATTGAAGAGCTGGAACATGGCGAAGTGCGGAACCTCGAAGCCTACAGCGACTCATCCTCCAAAGAGTACGCCACCATGGTTGAGACTATCCGCAAGACCATCGGTGTGGACACCCTGAAATTCAACACTCTCGACACCGTCTGCAAAGCTATCGGACTCCCGAAGTGCAAGATATGCACCCACTGTTTCGACGGCAGCTCTTTCGGTGATTAGGGCGATGAGGGAATTAGTGATTAGTGAATAGTGATTAGACGTTTGAAAAGATGAAAAAAATAGCCATACTTGCATTTCTACTGACGGCCATGGTGTGCAGCCACGCTCAGGCACCTATACCCGTGTCCGTCAAAGAACTTGCTCCCAACTTCGGCATACGCCCTAGTTTTCTCGACGACACCATCTTCCTCATCCGCTACCTCGACAGCCTTGGCGGTAGCAATACTGCCATGACCGACACCTGCGTCACCATCAATGCCAAGCTCATGGCCATGGAAAATGTGCTGCTCTACGATTATCGACACCAACACGACACAGTGTGGATCGATGCCTCGCACTTTATCGAAGACTATGGTTATTATTCTCAAAAAATCAAGGCTCTATCCGAAACTGTATTGCGACGCGCCCACGACTACATTGAGCGTGAGCATATCCGTCAGGACGCCATCCAGCAGACCTCGCTCAACCTCAGGAAGGATACCATCCACCGCAACCACCGCACCATCGTAAACGCTTGCGAGGGCATCGGCATCAGCGACAAAGCCCGCAAGAAGGAACTGAAAGACCTTTACTACGCCTACCTGTCAGTCTACAACCGCTATGACCTGTCGAACAAGCGCACCGACAGCCTCTATGCCGCCAGTCTCGACAGGTTCTCCCAGTTTCAGCAAAATGTGATAGAAAACCTCTTGAGCAACAGCAATTACCCTGCACGAATCAACAACTTTGGCAATACGTTGAAAGTGCGCTGCGGACACAACCACACCGATGTGCTACGATCCTATCAGCGAGTGTTCCGCCAAGCCACACCGCCACCCACCTTCTCAACCCTCACCCAATACTACGACTACATCGCCGCCCTGCAGAATATCGTCGACATCCAGAACAGCTACCTGACGGTTATCGACCTACGCGAGAAGATCGCCGCCACCAGCAAACGTATAGTCAGCCTCTACGCCCCTGGCTTTCGCGATGTTGCCAAGACCTATCAAGAGGTTGCTGCCACCGTCAACATGATTCCGGCCTTCAACACGCAGCTTGATGCAGAGATATTCATCGATAACCTGAACGAATTCATACAGGTGCAGGAGTGCTACCTCCACGACTACGACCGACTGAAAAGCATCCAACAGCATGGCGACAGCATCACCCGCAACTGCACTTCCAAATATAGCGATATAGCCAAGAGCTACAAACAGATTCGTGAGGCCAACCCCATGACGCCCAAGTATCAGACCCTCGACGATGCCTCCCGTTTTGGTCTAGAGATGGCTGGTTTCGAGACTATCCAACGCCAGTACGACACCATCCTAGCCATGCGCCAACTTATCAACGCCACCCAAGACACCATCTCCAAAGGATGGATGTCGCACCTCATCGTCTACAACGGCTACCAGAACATCCGCAAACACTATGCACTCACCCCCACCTTTATTGACGTCAAAGGTGGAACCCTCTTCATCGAAAGCCTCAACGACTTCTACGACATGCAAAACAACTGCCTGCGCGCCATCAAACTATACGACCAATACCGCCAACTTGATGCCGCCATACAGCCCGGCCTTCAGCCGTTCCGCAACCTAAAAAAGGCTTATAGCCGCCTCGACAAAGAGTATCTTAACCTCAAAGCCATCAACCACCTGTCCGAACTCTACATCTACATCCGACAACTCGAAGCCGTCATCACCGTACAAGAGACTTTCGCCGAACTGCTCAAGGGCACCGAGGCCCATGTGGTCGACAACCGCCTTAGGAATATCAAAGAGACCGAACAAATTGAGGCAATTCTAGGACTATAAATAGACCTTTTATCAATCCATCAATAATCAATCTCATCCATTATGAAGTCAATAGCCATCATTCTTTCGGGTTGCGGCAATCGCGACGGCAGCGAGCTGCAAGAGACCCTTTCACTAATGCTTGCTATCGATCGCCGCGGCTGGCGGTATCAATGCTTCGCCCCCGAAGGGCAGTACACAGTTGTCAGCCACCTCGATGGCAACGAGTGCGGCACACGCGACATCTTTGTCGAATCGGCCCGCATAGCCCGTGGCGACATCAAGTCCCTCTCTCAGTTCAATCCCGAAAACTTCGATGCTCTTGCCCTCCCCGGTGGCATGGGTGCCGCGCGCAATTTGTCGACCTTTGCATTCGATGGTCCTAACATGACGGTCCGTCCCGATGTCGAAAAAGCCATCCTCGACACCTTCCAACTCCACAAGCCTATCTTAGCCATGTGCATAGCACCCATGGTACTGGCCAAGGTTCTTGGACCCAAAGGTGTAACCCTAACCCTAGGCCAGCCCTGCCCTCCAGCCGACGTGGCCAAGCAACTGGGCGCAAAAGTCCAAAACTGCACCTCCACCGAGGTCTGCAAAGATGACAAGAACCTCGTCTACACCACCCCAGCCTATATGGTAGCCACCCGCATCAGTGAGATTTTCGAGGGTGCCGACAACCTTGTCCGCTGCTTAGAATAGCGCCTCCTATAGGGATATCTAGTTGGTCTTGAATCTTTGCTCAGAGATGAAAGGCAAAGCTGAACGAGACCTGTGAGGGGTTGGCCAAGGCCAGGTCGGGATGTTGGCGCATGATGCAGTTCCTAACCCAATAGGCCACTACGGCACAACTGGTTCCAATCAGGGCCCCTGCTACCACATCAGTGGGATAGTGCGCACCGATATAGAGCCGGCTATAGGCTACGCCTGTGGCCCATAGGTAGAAGGGAATTACCACATACCACCGAGGATAGATGAGCGACAGCGAGGTGGCTGTGGCAAAGCAGAAGGAGGTATGTCCGGACGGGAAAGAGGGATCTGGCAGTGGTTGCAGGCAGACCAAGTCGGAGGCATGGGCTACGTAAGGGCGAGGGCGATTGATGAGATATTTGAGCGACATGGTCACACCAGCCGTCAGCAGCCAAGAGCCGCCCAACTCGGCTGCATTGTATAGTACTTGGCGGTCGCCTGTTGCCCACCCGTACAGGCCATGTCCTATGGCAGGCACAGGTGAGAGTGCCAAACTGTTGCTCACCGCTGTCCAATATCGGTTATGTGTGGGAGTGCGCCGTTGTTGGATGGAGTAGAGGGTTTCAAAATCGTGGTCACGTGGAGGGGGGAGCGTGTCCCCCCTAGACCGCGGAACCGCAACTATCAGTAATATGATTATCGTAAAACAATGTCGACGCATAGGAGATAGGGATGTTAGCATTGATTGGGGTTGCTGCGACATTTTTCAATCTCATCAACCACCCACTTCTGGGTCATATCAAAAATCTGGTCAAGCGGACGGGACAACTTTTCGATAAGGATGTGGGTGTTGTCTTGGTGCTCCATGTTTTCTAGAGCCGAAGCTACCAGGCCCCAGTCGTGTATGGAGCAGAGCAGGGGAATGAAGTTGTGCATTTCGAAATTGCTTATCACCATATTGTCGACTCCTTCGGTCTCGATGCGACTATGGGCACGAGCCAAGCGTATCTCACCCACCTCTTCCAACACATGGAGGTATTTCTCGTACAACACATATTCGTTGAGTAAGAACGCGACCTGACGGTCGGACAGACGGTTCCACACGGCGGTGGGAAGGGGTTTGGAGACAAAACGCCCTATCATAAACGACCCCGCACGGAGTCCCGACAGTCCGTTGTCGAGACAGATCTGCGACACGGTCTGGAAGAAATGGACCTTACGGGTGTTGCCCAAGAGGTTGAACACACGCGATTGGTCTTGATGGGACCCCATCTTGCTCTGCAGCACCTGCTGTACGTATTGGTCGGAGTGGTCGCTGTACCAATTATTCACAATTCCTTTGGCCACCTCGGGTTTGTCTTGCAATTCAAGGCGGATAAGGCGTGCAAGTTTGTCCAAATCGTCAATCACAGAGGCTTGCTCGCTGGTGACAATTTCCTGATAGGTTTCGTAGGCGCTCTTCATATCGTTGAAGAACTGCACCTCGTCGGGGGCTAGCTGGACTTTCTCACCACGGAGGAACTTAGTGAAGCGTGCAGGCTTAAAGACTGCGTCGCCCTTGAAAATAGTCTGGCGGTGACTGGAAAGGGTAATGTGGTCTAATTCTTTTAACACCTGCCCCTCGCTGTTGACCAACACGCGTTCGCCATCGCGAATCTCGGAACGGATGCCGTATTTGTTGAGATTGACCAAGGCAGGAATACCGTAGCCACGGCAGGCTGTCACCACATGGATGGCGGCAGGGCAGAGGCTAAGGATGGCATGAACCTCGTTGAGCACAATGGTATCCTCGGGAACAAAGCGCTCCTGACAGAGGCACACTTGATTGCCTTTGGCAGCCATCTCTCGCGCCTTGCTGGCACTGAAGCACAGCACGGCGGTGATGGCGGTACGAGGCAGCACACTCAGCCCTCCGCCGAAGTATTGCAACTTTTTTAGGGATTGATCGTCAATTGCAGCAGAGACTATCTGACGCAAGTGGTAAGGCTTGATAATATCCATGACGTGCTGCTTCTGGATGCGCCCCTCGCGCAGGAGGTCGATGGCGGAGATAAGCGCAGAACGGCCAGTCAGTTCCGACATATTGAGTTGCAGCACGGAGAACATGCTCAGCTGGTTGGGGCGAGACTCGACGGCAAACTCGATTGTGACGGGCGAATGATAGCGTTCCTCCAACTTGGCAAGCAGAGGATGGAAATGGAACACGGCAGGGAACTTCTCCTTAATGTCCTCACGGTTGGTATAGGAGCGGTCCTCGGAGGTGACATCGCCCGTCATTATTTCCTCACCAAAGATGTTGCGATAACTCTCAAGTTGACTGCCCTTGCCAGTGCGGCTGTGGCGACTGTAGAGCACGCCTGGATAGGACTCGTTGTTGCCTATGGTCCACACCATCCGCTGCAAGATGAACGAAGGGAAGGCCTGTCGGCCCTGCATAAAGGTCAGTATGAGGTCCTGATTTTCTATATAGAAGTCGCGGACATGCTCCAATAGCTTCTGCACTTGGTAGTAAGCATCGGTCAACAAGCGGTCGCCATCTTCACGAGCCGCACGGATGAGAGCCTCCATGGTGACGATACGTTCGCGCTGTTCGGAGTCAGAGAGTTTTATATCCGACTCTTCGTACTTGCTTTCTTTGCCCAACATTTCTGCAATGGTATGGAGGGTGGAGAGGTAAACTCTGTTGGCCATGGTGGCTCGAGAACCCTTGCACGCCATTGCCTCATAGGCGGTACGGGTCACGCCAATGTTCAACTGGGTGGGCATCAGTCCGGGAATGTACTGGGGCATGGCACACCGGATGGCAAAGACCAAAGGATGGACGCTATCGCCCAGTTTCTGATTGGTCATCACTTCCAGATAATGGATGGCCTGACGCAGGCGTTCCTCTAAGTGTTCGGGATGTTTGAAACACTCGGCAGTAAGAATCACGAAGTCGGGCACAGGGTAGCAGTTTTGCGTCAGTTCCACCAGCATACGTCCCTTGTGGCTTATCTCGTCGTCGGTGAAATGGCGGTCGGTCAATGGGGTTATCAGCTCATCATTGTCGGGTATGGGATGGCTTTCCACATAGCGGATAATCGTCTCACGGAACTCTTTTCTCAGTTTCGACAGGCATTGCAGCTGGTCGGGAGTGGCGGTGCCATCATGCTCAGCAAGCAACAGTCGCAAGTAGCTTTCTTTTTCTTCGCCTCGAGCCTTGAGCAGCCAATACATATCGTACCATCGAGGGGGAAACTCGTGTCGCTCGCCATTTTTTTCATATCGGTAGATGACTGTACCGGGCTTATTGCCTTCTAGGGTATTGTTCACATCGTCAACATCGCAGTTGAAGACTTCGGGGCCTTGCTCAGCAAAACGCCGAACCATGTAGTAGTTGGGATAACTAGCTCTGATTAGTATTTCCATAATTGAGTTTTTTTTGTGATTAGTGATTAGATATATAGTGACCTGTGACCAGTGACACGAGATTTAGTGATAAGTGATTGGTGATTAGTGATTAGACAAATGAACGCGGCAGCCAATTTTAATTCTTAATTTTAAATTTATAGTGACCTGTGATACGAGCGCTATTTTGTGACACATGATACACCCCATTCGTGTCACTGTTCACTGATCACTGTTCACTAATTTAAGTGATTAGATATATAGTAACCAGTGAGCCGTGACCAGTGACACGGGATTTGGTGATTAGTGATTAGTGATTAGTGATTAGACAAATGAACGCGGCAGCCAATTTTAATTCTTAATTTTTAATTCTTAATTTTAAATTTATAGTGACCAGTGTCCTGTGACACGATATTTAGTGATTGGTGATTAGTGAATAGTGATTAGACAAATGAAAGTGGCAGACAAATATTAATTTTTAATTCTTAATTTTTAATTTGATAATATAATTGCATGCAGAATCAATCATGTTGTCGCGACCGAGGGTTTGGGCAGCCTGCCGGTCGAAGGGCAGCAGAATATCGGGTGGCACCCCGTTTTCGTAGTTCTTGCCGTCGAGAGCCCGCGTGCGGGTGACGGGCAGGCGGTAGCGCCAGCCGTTGGGCAGATAGCCCATCGAAGGGAGCCCCAACCCACCACTAGTGGTGTCGCCCATCAGCACCATATTGTCGTAGGCCTGAGTGCAGATGGCGAAGACGCTGGTGGCGCTGAAACAGCCTTTGTCGATCAGCACCACCACCGGGCGGGTGAAGACCGTAGTGTCGTCCGTCACATCGGAGGCGTAGGTGTCCACCCACGGGGTAAAGTCGTCATGGTCAGGGCCAGACTTAATCTGGCTGCTGTAGAGCCGCTGCCCGTGCGAGGGCATCAAGCTCAGAATGTTGATTACATTAGAGAGGGTGCCGCCTCCGTTGCCACGCAAGTCCAACACCATACCTTGAGCTTCGGGGTAGGAACGTATGATGCGGCGGAAGAGTGGCACCGACACCGTATTGCTGAAAGATCCATAGTATATGTAAAGCACCTTGCCTTCACACAACCCCTTGTGCGCCATGCCGCCGGTGCTGTGGTAGTTGACACCAAGATAATTCAGCACCAAGGTATTAACGTCTATTCCTCCTTCAGCATAAAAGCGATAGTAGAGGGAGTCGGCACGCGACACGTCGAAACCTGCATAGAGGTTCACATGCCCGTCGTTGAGGGTATTGAGCATAGTAGCACAGACTGAGAAGAGGCTGTCGGCCGTCATGCCGCTGTAGACACGCGGGCG
The DNA here is from genome assembly GCA_947303735.1 of uncultured Bacteroidales bacterium. GTDB lineage: Bacteria > Bacteroidota > Bacteroidia > Bacteroidales > P3 > Colimorpha. The sequence goes on from CAMYZD010000008.1 coordinate 18,515, forward strand.
GAGGCTGTCGTAGACCGCCTGCCAGTCGACCTCCTTCACTTCAAAGAGGGAATACTGTTGGTCGAACCGCTGCCAGAGATAGTCAAAGGTGTTGGGCGCAGTGGCAGGTAGGTCGTCACCCATCAGGGCTTTCTCGCACGATGCCATTGCTAGGGTGGCAAATATTAAGAGAATATAATGAATAGATTTCATAGATACAGATAATTGATTGGTTATTAACAGACCCTCTATTTAATTTAAGAGGATTTCTATTTATCAAGAATTAGAGAATTGGAGAATCTGTAAACTGCATATTTTGAATTCGATAAGAATTTGAGACTTTAATTACATGTAATTAATAGAAGTGGCCTTAAGTATAAAACCAAGATGGACTAGGAGCGCATGGTCGGCACATTGAAACAGGTGTGGAGCTGTCACCCCGTCGACGGAGGAGTGTGAGGTAAGGTAGCCCCATCGATACGACAGTCCAATCCTGTTGCCATTGCCTAGCACTAGCGTAGCACCCAAATCGGTAGAGACGCCTGTGGCGGGTGTTAGATAGGTATGGTACTGGTCGAAAACGTTGACTGAGGGGTTGGATATCTCTTGGTCGAAGTTGTCCATATAGGAGAAACCCGGCCTCATCACAAGTGCGAGTGCGTTCAACTGGAGCTTGGCATGAAAGAGCCACGAGCACAGCCTGTATTCGGCACATCCTTCGAGGTTGAGCCTAGCGAAATTGCCAAAAGCCATATTGGCATTGCCCAGAGAGCTATTGTAACGGATGTCGAAAAGGTCGTCGACCGAGCCTCCAAGCCAAAGGCGTATAGGGCTGCCCGTCTCAAGTTTACGCCACACCCTGAAGCCCACGACAGGATGGCCTCCATAGGCTTGGATATAGCCAGTGCCTAATTTCAATCCATAGGCTCCACCACTGGCCGACAGATAGGCCTCGTAGCGCCAGTCGGGCTTCTGTAAGCAGAGGGAGACTTCGGGATGTAGTTGCAGGCCTTGATAGGTGAGAGGCGAGGCCCCTAAATCGCGATAGAGGCCGTACCCGACACCACCTTGCAAGTGGAGAAAAATGTGGGTGGCGCTGTCCGGTTGGGCGTAGAGGGACGGAAGCATCAGTAGGCAGAAAAGGGTGAGCAGAAACAGTCGTCTCATATTTTTTTTGTCAAAAATGTTACTATTCAAAAAAAAAGATTTATCTTTGCAATTCGATTACAAAAGTACAATTTTTTTTTTAATTAGATAAGAATAAATACATAAATACAATGAAGACAGTTAGAAAGAATTCCTTTTTTACGGTTGTTGCGCTTACCTTTTTGTCGGTAGGCTGCCTCATTTCCTGTAATCAGAACTCTCAAAACGGGCCTACGGTGCACGAAATGCAGACCCGTTTGGACGAAATCATGAAGGAGTATCAAGAGATGCAGCAAAACTGTGACGAGTACTCCCAACAACTGGCACAGAGAGACAGCTCCATCCAGGCGCAGGCTGCCGAAATCCAAAACCTGATTGACCAACTGAACAACTGCGGTTCCAAAGGCACCGTGGTCAAAGGCTCTAAATCTGGCAAGGGCGGCAATGGCGTCAGCTCTGCAAAACTCAGAAAACTGAATGCCCAGCTCGAAGCCAAAAAGGCTGAGATAGCATACCTTCAGGAGCGCCTCGACAAACAGACTGCCGAGCTCAACGACCTGAGAAACGCTGAGGGCTATAGCGACCTCGAAACCATCGCACGCCTCAAGCGTTTGGTGAAAGAGCAGGATGCCCGCATCGTCGCCCTTTCGAACGACAAGGTTGCCCTCACCAATATCAACGACTCCCTCACCGCCCACATGGCCTACCTCCTTGGTCAGCGTTCCGACAATGCTGCCAACGTCAATGCCGAGGCAGCTGCTCAGATTGCTCTGCTGCAAGGCCAGGTGGCCACTCAGCAGGCTGAGATTGCCCGCCTGCAAGAGGACCTCGCCAACCAGATTGCTCTCGTCAATGAGGCCAACGCCAATGCACGCAATGCCAAAGCCGAGGCTGAGAAAGCAGCCGCCAGCACCAAGGAGAATGTTGCCAAGACCAAGGGTACCATCAACAAGAAGCTGGCTCAACTGCAGGCCCAGTGCGACGAATATCTTGAAGAGCTGGAGCGTCTGCGCGCTGAGAATATCATTCTCCGCAACGAAAATGACAGCCTGCGCAACGAGGTGGTTTCTATCAAACGCAATGCCGAGAACGTGGCTGTCGAGAACGCCAAAATGGCTGCCAAGGTAAGCCGTGCTTCTGTCCTCACCGCCTCTGACATCGAGGTGACTCCTCTCAAGCGCCTCTCCAACGGCACCGGCCGCCCCACTTCACGTGCCTCTGCTACCAGCGCCTTCCGCATCGATGGTCTCCTGTTGGCCAACAACGTTGTGGAGCCCGGCACCATCACCATCTATGCCGTCATCACCTCACCCTCCAACATCGCCCTGCACAATGGCACCGTGGAGCAGAAGTTTGATGCCAACGGTGTGCGTACCACCTACACTACCGTTCAGGCATTTGAATTTACGGGCGACACCCGTGAGTTCGACATGAGCTGGTATAAGGACGACGAGATGGAGCTGGAATCAGGCATCTACCACGTCACCCTCTATACTAACGGCAATAAGATCGGCGAGACCCAGTTCAAGCTGAAGTAATCCACCAGGCGGCGAAAGGGGCAAAAGCTGCCCGTCGTCGGCCTGCAATACAAAACAACGTGAATGTCTAATCAGACAAAATACAACTCCTACCGTCAGACATTCCCCGAGTTTGTCTACGAGAGTTACCAATACGATGTGCAGCCCGATGGGTTGCACATCGTTTTTACATTCCGCATCGGTGACAGCATCTGCTTCCACCCCACTTCGGTAGTTGTCGACCAGCCTTTCCTGCACTTCGACCAGCCTGCTGAGCTGATGGACCGCCTCATCTTTAACATAGGAATGGCCGAACTGGTCAGCTATTGGAAATGCCTCTGTCCGCCATGCGTCAAAGTGGAGTGCGGCTCGCTCAACGAGAGCCAGCGGAACTTCTGGAAGAACGTCTACTACCATGGACTAGGGGAATTCTTTTATACCAATGGTATCGAAGCCTCTATCACCGATTTTATGGACATAGTCGCCCCCAACGAGTATGCCCCCTGCAGCCTATCCCCTTCCTCCACTGCAGCCAACGACTACTTGGTTCCTATTGGAGGTGGCAAAGACTCAGTGGTGACCCTCGACCTGCTTCGCGAGAATGCCAAGGGCCGTGTTGTACCGATGATTATGAACCCCCGAGGGGCGACCGTCGGCTGCATCGAGGCCGCCGGCTATACACTCGATGACGTGGCGGTAGTCAAACGCAGCATAGACTCCAATCTATTGGAATTGAACAGTGAGGGCTGTCTCAACGGCCATACTCCGTTCAGTGCCATGCTTGCATTCTATACCATCCTCACCGCCCAGCTCAGCGGCATTGGCAACATTGCCCTCTCCAACGAGGACAGCGCCAACGAAGCCACCGTGGTGGGCACCTCGGTCAACCACCAATATTCTAAGAGCCTCGCATTCGAGAACGACTTCCGTCATTATGTGGACCAATATGTTGGCAAAGGGCTCAACTACTTCAGCTTCCTCCGTCCCCTTTCGGAGCTGCAAATAGCCATGCTCTTCAGCCGCACCGACCGATATTACGACATCTTCCGTAGCTGCAACGTAGGTAGCAAACAGGACATCTGGTGCGGACATTGTGCAAAATGCCTGTTTGCCTATATCATCCTCTCTCCCTTCATCCCGCCCCAACGGCTCAACGCCATCTTCGGCAAGGCAATGCTTGAGGATGGGGAACTCAAGCCCATCTTCAATCAACTGGTAGGCATTTCCGACACCAAGCCTTTTGAATGCGTTGGCACCATTGAAGAGGTACGTACGGCCCTCAGCCTGACTGCTCGACGTTGGTATTCCAACCAACTGCCCACGTTGCTGAAAGACTACCCACTGGGCGAGCCTACTACTCCGCTCGACAGGCTGTCGCCACACCACAATCTCAACAACCAAGAAATCGCCATACTCACACGCTATGTACAGGCACAAAGAGTTTGAATCGCTGCTCAGAGGCAGAAACATCCTCATAGCCGGATACGGACGCGAAGGGAAAAGCACCCACAACCTGCTCCGCCACCTCGTCCCCGACACCCCTATCACTATAGCCTCCAACGACCAAGAGATAGCCACTGCCCTCGCCAAAGCAAAGGAAGCGGGTACTCCTTTCGACCTTATTATCAAATCGCCCGGTATTCCGACCATGAAGTTTGAAGGTTTGTGCGACCTTGATACTATCACTTCGCAGACCGACCTGTTTCTTCAAGTCTATGGCGACCAAACCATCGGCATCACAGGCACCAAAGGAAAAAGCACCACCACCTCCCTTATCCACCATATACTCACCTGCAGCCTCGGCGGCGACCACCACGTACTCCTGGCTGGAAATATCGGGATTCCACTGTTGGACATTGTCGACCAACTCGACGACCAGACAATTGTTGTAGCCGAACTATCGTGCCACCAATTGGAGAATATACACCGCGCCCCCCATATAGGGGTTATCCTCAACCTTTTTCAAGAACATCTCGACCACTACCACGACTATCACGACTATCAAATGGCAAAGATGCAGATGATGGCATGCCAGCAGGTGGGCGACCACTGCTTCTACTGCTCCGACAACACCGAGTTGTGCCAAAGGGTTGCAGAACTAGCACCTAATACTACTACCACCCTGCACCCCTATTCGCTCGCCGAAGCCCGCCGAGCAGCCGTCGATCGGCTGACAACCAGCCTCCAAGGCGACCACAACCTATGCAATATCTTTGTCGCCAAGCAGGCTTGCTCGTTGATGGGCGTTTCCGAGACCCAGTTTGCCGAAGCCCTAGCCACTTTCCACGGCCTACAGCACCGGCTCGAACTGGTGGGCACTTATCAAGGCATCACCTTCTACAACGACTCCATCAGCACCATTCCTCAGGCTACTATCGCTGCGGTGGAGACCCTGCAGCATGTTGACACACTCATACTTGGAGGTTTCGACCGAGGTATCGACTATTCTGCTTTGGAGAACTACCTCCTCTCTCCTACCCTGGCGGGGAGGCAAATACACAATATAGTGTTTGTAGGCGAGGCGGGACGTCGTCTCTATATAAACCTATCCTCCAGACAGCCTAACCCATTGAGCAGCATGCACGCCATCCTAGTTGAAGACGACTACTCCAAAATAGTGGACTGGTGCTTTGCCCACACCCAACCCGACACCATCTGCCTCCTTTCACCTGCCGCTGCCAGTTACGACAGCTTCAAGAACTTTGAAGAGAGAGGCAATACCTTTAAAGAACTAATCCGCAATCACAAATGAACTATTCCGACATCCGTCACGACCTCCACAACCACCCAGGTGTTTCTGGCGAAGAGCACTATGCCCACGATCTCATAGCCCATCAACTACCCCTGTACCATCCCGACAAGGTATTCCATCACGTAGGAGGTTTCGGCATCATTGCCGTATGGGGCACCAATCCATCGCATCCCACCATTGCCATACGTGGCGACATTGACGCCCTACCCATCGGCCACCGCTGCGGCCACGACGGGCATACCACCATCCTGCTCCAGTTGGCTGAATATATAGCCCAACGGGGCTACCCCGATGGGCGCAATGTCCTCCTCATCTTCCAACCCGAAGAAGAGACCGGATTAGGAGCTCAGAAGATTATCGACGCCCAAATCCTTCAACAATACAATATCCGAGCCATCTACGGCCTACACAACCTTCCTGGATTCCCCCTCGGCACAGTGATACTGAACCGCCACACCTTTGCGGCCGCTTCCACCGGCATTATCTATCGTCTCACGGGACGTGCCACCCACGCCTCCACCCCCGAAAAGGGCATCAACCCCGGACTAGCCATAGCCGAGATTATCCAACAGTTCAACCGATTCAATAGCGACCCCAACGCCCTAGGCGACGACTTCCGACAAGCCACACTCATCTGTATACGTCACGGTGAAGAAGCCTTCGGCACCTCGGCAGGCAACGCCGATATCATGTTCACCCTCCGCGCCTTCACCAACGACACGATGGAGCATTTCATTGCCGATGCCAACAGCACCGTCGCACAAATAGCCTCACGTCATCATCTGCAGCTCCAACAAGCCCTCATAGAGCCTTTCCGCGCCACTGAGAACGACTCTCTCCACGTCGAGCATATCGAGGAGGTTTGCGGCTGCCGCTCACAATATGTTCTTACCCCCTTCCGTTGGTCGGAGGACTTTGCCAACTACCTGCAGTTGTATAAAGGGGCGATGTTCGGCATAGGAGCTGGCACCGACCACCACGAACTCCACCACCCCGACTACGACTTTCCCGACGAGCTCATCCCACTTGCCGCACAGGTATTCTTCAACTTAGTGAATGCCCAACTAATTTAGTTTCATCGGTCTATGCCGTTGTCCTTTTGAGCAGCAACCTCATCCGAAAAGCACGCAGACCTCTCCTTGACAAGCATAACACCAATCGGCCACATCGGATTATCAAATCATTTTTGAAAAAAGTCACATTTTCTGAGAAAAAGTTCGTATCTTTGCACTGCTGAATAATGGGATGTTCTTTTCAATATCCCTTTTAAAACTACTAGTAACTAATCATTTACCCAACCCACCCGCTCACTGTTTTAGAAATAAAACCCGACATTCTTATAGTAAATCATCATATATACCATGAAGAAAATACTACTCTCATTTGCCCTGTTGGCCTTTGTCTGCAGCGTTGCTGCGCAAGAAATCAGCCAACCCGAATTTGACGGCCAGAGCTGCACCAGCATCATGGTAGGCAAAAAAGCCTCCAAGGACGGCAGTGTCATCACCTCTCACACCTGTGACGGCCGCTATCGCACCTGGATGTACATGGAACCTGCCGAGGACCACGAGCCCGGCTCCGTCCACCTTGTCTACAAAGGCACCCTCCACACCTTCTTCCGTGGCGACACCACGGGTGTACGTCTAGCTGGTGCCATCCCCGAGGTGGCCCACACCTATGCCTACCTCAACACCGCCTATCCTTGCCTCAACGAGCACCAACTCGCCATCGGCGAAAGCACTTTCAGCGGTCCCGACACATTGGTCAACCCTGCAGGTATGTTCCTTATCGAGGAACTTGAGCGCATCGCCCTCCAGCGCTGCACCACCGCACGCGACGCCATCCGCCTCATTGGCGACCTCATCAAAATCTACGGTTATGGCGACGGCGGCGAATGCATCACCATTGCCGACCCTCACGAAGTGTGGCAGATGGAAATCCTTGGCGAAGGCAAGGGCAATATCGGAGGAGTTTGGGCGGCACAACGCATCCCCGACGACCAAGTGGGCGTGAGCTGCAACATCCCCCGTATCGGCCGTCTGCAACGTGGCAACACCGAATACTTCATGTGCTCCGACAATATCGAGTCTGTTGCCCGCCGCTACGGTCTCTGGGATGGCAAAGGTGAGTTCATCTTCTGGAAGGCTTTCAACAGCAGCTATGCCAATGGTAAGAACTTCCGCGAGCGCGAATACTTCATTCTCAGTCATCTTGCCCCCTCACTCGAGCTCTCGATGGACATGCCCGAACTGCCCTTCTCCGTGCGTCCCGACAAGGATGTCGACGTCCGTGAGGTGATGGAACTCTTCCGCAGCACCTATGAAGGCACCGACCTCGACATGTGCCAGAATGTCAAGACCACCGTCACCCGCAAGGATAAGGCTGGCAAGACCTACGAAGACACCATCATTAGCCCCGTTGCCAATCCTTGGCTCAGCTCCACCATGCAGAAAACCCTCAACACCATTGCCCCCGGCACCATCCAATTCCGCCGCACCGTCAGCGTGGCATGGTGTTCCTACTCCTTTGTCGCCCAGCTACGTGATTGGCTGCCCGACTGCGTTGGTGGCGTGTGCTGGATGTCGGTCGACAACCCCGGCCAATCGCCCCGCGTGCCCATCTTCTGCGGCACCTCCGAACTGCCCCAGCCTTACAGCATTTGTGGCCATAAGGAATACAATCCCGACGCCATCCTCTGGAAGTATCGCAAGGCCAACAAACTGGCCACCGTCGCTTGGCAGCGCACCAAAGCTTCTATGCAGGCCGAGTTGAAGAGCCTTGAAGAGAAAGCCTTTAGCAGCCTCGAAGCCCTTGAGCGCGAAGTGACCCGTTACGACCGTCTGAGCCGCACCACCGATGTCCATGCTTCGCTCAACAACTTTACCCGCCAGCAATACGAGAACACCTCATTTGCTTGGAGCCAACTCGAAAGCAAATACTGGGCACTCTTCGGCATGGGATTCTAATTTGAAATAAGAGGTAAAAACTTAGAACTAAGAGGTGCCTGGCTGCCGCCAACACTTCTTAGTTCTTTTTTTACATCTTTCGTGTTTCTAGTAAATAGTGACCTGGGAATAGTGCGTTCTTCTCGCAGGTCACTGAAACATAAAGCCGCTTCTATTAATTACATGTAATTAAAGTCTCTAATTCTTATCGAATTCAAAATATGCAGTTTATAGATTCTCCAATTCTCTAATTCTTGATAAATAGAAAGCCCCATAAATAGAAACAATGGCCGACCTCGAAGACAAATATCGTGAGATGACCGAAACGCCAGTCCCCCGACTGGTCGTGCGGTTGGCCATACCCTCCATGATCAGCATGGTGGTCACAGCATTCTACAATGTCGTCGACACTGCCTTTATCGGGCACCTCTCTACCGAAGCCACCGCCGGCATCGGCATCTCTTTTGCCTACATGGTATTCATCCAGGCTATTGGATTCTTCTTTGGCCACGGTTCAGGCAATTATATCTCACGTTCCCTAGGAGCCAGGCAATTCTCACAAGCCGGCACCATGGCTGCCGTAGGGTTCTTCTCTCCCATCATCCTAGGCACAATCGCTGCCCTGATATGCTTGCCACTCTTACCCCAACTCGCCACGCTCCTAGGGGCCCCAGCCAATGTAGTGCCTTATGCGTGCAACTACCTCCGATATATCCTTATTGCCTCCCCTTTTATGATGTCGGCATTGACGCTCAACAATCAATTGCGTCTGCAAGGCAACGCCCGGTTCGGCATGATAGGCATTGTCAGCGGTGCTATACTCAACATCGCTCTCGACCCCCTTTTCATCTATGTATTCAAACTCGGAGTCTCTGGTGCCTCACTTGCCACCGCCATCAGCCAACTCTTTGCGTGGTTTCTACTGCTTAGAGGCACCATGAAAGGCGAGTCTGTTCACATACGCCTATCCAACTTCAAGCCATCATGGGCTGCCTATCGTGAAATATTAGCAGGAGGCCTCCCCTCTCTCTTCCGTCAGGTCTTTAACTGCACTTCGGTCATTATGCTCAACTACGCTGCAGCGCATTTCGCCCCTGTTGGACAAGAAGACTCGTCCGTTGCGGCATTCGCCGTCGTATCGCGCACCACCATGTTTGCCTACTCTCTGATACTCGGCTTCACGCAAGGATTCCAACCCGTATGCGGTTTCAACTACGGCGCACGCCTATACGCCAGAGTCAAACAGTCTTACCTCTTCACCCTAATTGTCACTACCAGCATGCTGACCGTCCTGTCGCTCCTAGGCTACCTCTTTGCTCCACAAATCGTCGCCATATTCCGAAGCGAGGACCCCGTCCTACTCGACATCGGCATCCAAGCCCTCCGCTGGCAATGTGTGGTATTCCCACTCTGCACTCTTGCTACCGCCACCAATATGCTCTTTCAAAACATACGCCTCACCTTCCCAGCCACCCTGCTCGCCATCGGGCGCCAAGGGCTATTCTTTATTCCTGCCCTGATTATTCTTCCTCACTACCTCGGCCTGCAGGGCGTAGAGATGAGCCAGGCTGTCGCCGACCTCTGCACCTGCCTTCTCGCCATCCCCTTCGCCATTTGGATAACCCGCAAACTATCCAAACAAGAATCCCTTGCCCCGTAACCGTGGCAAGGGATTCTTGTTTCTGCGGCGATGGTCGCAGTGAACAACGGAAAAGAGTTACAGCTTTTTGCCGCCAAGACCGATTGAACCAGTCGAACCCGTGGAACCGGTTGAGCCAGTAGAACCAGTGTTTCCCGTCGTACCCGTAGTGTTGCTGGCCATGGTAGGCTTCATAATCTGGATATAAGAGGGCGACTTGATGGTCTGTCCTGCAACCGACACCGAGGGACGGATGCGCAGGCCTACCTGCGATGAAGTGCCTTGGCTGTTGAAGCTGCTGGCGAAGGTCTTGAGCGACTCCAAACCCTCGGAGGAGAACAGGCGATACAAATCTGTACTCACACCCAGCGGCACCGTAGTGGTGTTGTTGGCAACAATGTTATAGTTCTGGTTTGTAACACCCGTGGCAAACTCGGTCTTAGCGATGTCCAATGCCCAATCCATCATGGTGAGGAGAGCCGTCCTAGTGGTAGGATTCTTCACGTTGATGTTCACATTCAGCGCAAGCGGAACACTCTTAGTCGTGATGGCTGAGACCAATTTCACCACATCCGTGGCGGAGATATTGCCGCTCGTCACATTTTTCACATTCACACCCGCCACCGACACATTCGACACATCCTTCAGCGTATACTCGCAATTAGCTAAATTGGCGATACTCGAAAGGTTGTTCGCCAGATTGTCCAAAAAGGTGCAAGACCCAAACAGCAGGCTACCTGCAACAATTACAGCAATTAACGTTCTTTTCATAATGCAAAAATATTAATGTTTAACCACTGCAAATTTACACAAAAATCCGCACACAGAGGAAAATGTTGAGATTATTTTCCTCCAAGTCGAAAAAAGTGCGTATCTTTGCAGAGAAATACAAAAACAATCATCGAGATAACATAGGATGTATTAGGCTATTATCACACAAGAATGAGAAGAACAGAAATCACACAGAGAATAAAGAAAGAACTATCGGGGCTTCCTTATGATATGGAGGTATGGATTTATGGTAGCGAAGCCCGTGGTGATGCTCTTCCCGATTCGGATATAGATTTGCTCATATTGTTCAACCAACACGAGGTTTCTCATCAAGATGAAATACGACTGTATGATGTAACATATCCCATTGAGTTAGACACGGGAGTGGCCATCAGCCTTTTTATCCTTCCCAAACATCAATGGGAAGCTTGCATGACCCCATTTCGAGATAATGTATTAACCGACAGAATAAGGCTGTAGCATGCTCAACAATCAAGACAGAATCAACATTGTTCGGTTTAGAATTGAAAATGCCGAAGCCACCCTGACCGAATCCCTGAATCAGATAAGGTATGGGTACTATAACACTGCAGTAAATAGAATGTACTACGCCTGCTACTACGCCGCAAGCGCTTTACTCATCACTAATGGCATTGTCACGAAGACTCATGATGGAGTATTACAGATGTTGAGTTTACATTATATCAAAACAGGAGTACTTCCTGTAGAATATGGGAGAATATATCGCAACCTGTTTGATAAACGCTCTTCGGGTGACTATGAGGATTTCTTCTATCATACTATGGAATCCACAGAAGCATTGTATCCAGATGCCAAGTCTTTCGTGGAAAAAATGAAGGATTTGGTTTATAACTGGTTAGACAAGCAAAACGACAAATATAAAACCAATATATAAATGGCTCTTATGATATTGACTGATTTTTCAACAGCCTCGAAGACGCGACATGGATACTATTTGGCAAAAATCAGTCATACGTTGCATAAGAGCGATTGTTTTTAGAATTATAATCCTTTTCAATTCTCAATTATCAATCTAGTAGAACAATATGCAGACGACTTTAGAGACCAATACCAAAGACACATTGGCAAGCGTGTTGATGATTAACAATCATGGCATTCTGTTGTCTGTGTGTGGGCAGGCTTATTTTCTGTCTTATGAACGTGTTCCATGGATGCGCAACGCTTCTATTAACGATGTACTAGATGTGCGTATGTGTGGACACAACGCTATTGCATGGCCGGCACTTGATGTCGACTTGGAGATTGAAAGCCTCCGCCACCCCGAGCGATACCCACTCGTCATCAAACGAAATGAATCCGATACTATTGTTTAATTAACATCCAATAATAGCACATATCTTTGTAATCTAAAATAGAATGTCAAGTAACGGCTGTCTGGCAGGTTAAGGGGGGGGCTAGCTATTTTGATGGCCGAAAACAATAAAAGCAATTAATTAAACCCACCTAACACAATTAGCAAATAAAATGAGTCGCATTTTTGAATATTTGATGGCGGGAATATTCCATTCATTTGGATTAAAAAGTATCCTATTAATTATAGCTATTATGCTTGGCCTTGTCCTAGTGTATGGCATAATAATGTTTATCGTAGTAATTATCCAACTAATTGCGTGCTATGTGTCCGACCACTTTTTCTCAAAACGAACACCGACTAAATCAAAATCCAATCTCACTGAAAAATAAGGGCGCTTTTCATTTATTTTCCTGGACCGGAATGGAGTATCTTGTGTGAGGTGCCGTTATTATCGACTATTACATACAGGCCTTTCGGCAAGTGCCGCATGTCGATGCGGGCGGTCCCTGCAGCATAGTTGCTTTGCATAATTGTCCTCCCCATACTGTCGTATAGCGTCAGTCGCACAGGCTCAGCAGTCCGTACATACAATATGCCATTGGTAGGATTAGGCCATATATTTATTTGAGAAGCAGCGTACTCCAATGGAGCTATACCCAACGTAGAGCCATCACCAAGGAAGAAGTCATGAATCTCGTCGAAGTAGTCGATATCGTGAGTTGCCGGGTTGAGATACCAATTATGCGTGCCACCTATCACCTTAAGTAGTTGGAACTCTGCCTCACCACTATAGGTATACCGTATAAAACGCAGCCCATCGTTCACGCGGTCGGGCAAAGTGTCGACAACGGGCGTAGTTTCACAATGGTTCCAACCCGTCCAGTAACTGACAACCGAATCCACACTGATTCCGATGGTTCCAAAATAGGAAGAGCCCCCATTCCATCCCACCACATTGTCAGTAGTCCCATGAATATGCAGCATACGTACTGGCTCGACCGGCACAGCACCTGCGTAGGCAAAAGCTATCAACCCGCTGACCGGAGCGCAGGCCGTAATGCGGTCGCCATGTTCTATGGCCATACGGTGGGTCATAAATCCGCCCATCGAAAAGCCGGTGAAAAACACACTGTCGGGGTTAACACGGCCGTTCTCCACCAACGTGTCGAGAAGTGCGAGCAGAAAGCCCGCATCGTCGGCATTGCCACCGAGGCCGGCATTCCACATCGAATAGCCCGACACACTAGTCGCCTGTGGCACAACTATCACCCACCCGTACCGATTGGCCAGGTTGTCGAAGTGCATCTCACTGGCACACCGCGTAATATTGTCACCCAACCCATGTAGGAAATACATCACTGGCAGTGCGCCAGCGCGGCCAGAAGGCTCGTACAATAAATACTGCCTCTGAGTGTTCTGCCACGTAAATGTACGTGGTTGAGCCTGCGATGGCACGACGGCCCCAATCATCATTACAAACAACAATGCTGCTTCACAAAAAAATCCTTTTATTTTCATAGCCTAAACAATAAAAATCAACCGATTGATTAACGGCAAAACACCGTTTTTATTGCATCCCATATAAAGAAAAACACCCTGTCACAACTATCATCTCTCCCGTCTAAAACTGATGGAGGATTCTTTTTATTTGTATTCATGTTGCGGACCTGTCGGGACACACACTGTTGCCACACCCATTCACCACACTACGTACGAAGCTGTTCTTGCCTCACCCCTTCGGGGTGAGATGTAGAAATTCCTAAATATTCACCCCTATCATTTTCCCATGCCTATATCTCTTCCTTCATGCATCAACACATGGGCTACAGCACTTTTTCGCTCTCCTAAACGAATATGATACGATTATGGAATGTAGAAAAATTGAAGAACAGCCGTAGCCATGGTGTCAGTGAGGGGAACCCTACGCAACCATACTGGCGAGTGAATGGCTAGAAGGAACATGGGAATACTGTGCAATAAAAGAGGTCGCCCTACGTTATACCATACAAAAAACATGCAACACCATGAATAAGATTATTACATTAATCATTGTGGCACTGCTGGGAGTTCCTGCTTTCGCCCAACACAACAATAAGGAGAACAATAAAATGAAGAAGACACTCGTGGTTTATTTCTCGGCCACTGGCACCACCAAGGCCGCAGCACAACGTCTGGCGAAGGAACACAACGCCGACCTCTACGAAATCGTCCCCGAGCAGCCCTATACTGCTGCCGACCTCGATTGGCGCGACAAGGGCTCACGCTCGACGATTGAGATGAAAGACAAGACCTCACGTCCCGCCATCAAGGGACATTGCGACAACATCGCAGACTACGACACGGTATGGATCGGGTTCCCCGTATGGTGGTACACTGCTCCGACCATTATCAACACCTTTATTGAGGCGCACGACCTCAGCGGCAAGACACTCTGTGTGTTTGCCACCAGCGGTGGCAGCGGCGTGAGCGGCTCAGCCAAAGACCTCAAGAATGCCTACCCTCAATACACCTGGGGCGAAAGCCGATTAATGAACTAGTGGGCCAAGGATAGAAATAATGAATCAATGTGCATCCATACACCCCTGCACCGTTGAGCATTTGAACCAATATGGCGCCATCTATGCGGCGGCGTTCTCCGGCGAGCCATGGCACGACAACTGGTCGGTGGAGGACGCTACCGTTCATGTCCGCGAACTGCTTGAAAGCAAACAGCATTATGGTCTGGAATGTGTCGTCGAAGGCGAAGTCGCCGGCTTCATCTTGGGCACCAGCATGCTGTTCCACTACGGTCGCACGTTCGAGATCAACGACCTCGCCATCGCACCTCGATACCAACACAGGGGACTTGCGAGCCAATTGTTCCAACAGTGCCTCGCCGACATGAAGGCGCAGGGCATCGTAGGCTTCCACCTAATTACTGCTTGCGAAGGGAGTTTGCCCCAATTCTACGAACAATTCGGCTTCAAGCAAGAGCAAAGAGTCATGTTGATGAGCCTTTGACAACCCACATTCAACAAATTCAACCTCAATCAGTCATTAGACCGTTTTTCATATATGAGGACTTCTAAATCGCTAACGTCCGACCTATCTGACTTTTATTCGGACAAACATGCATTTACAGCCTCGGCACAGTGGGGGCTGCGAATAGAAGCGAATGAGGATTCTGTGTGCCTTGTAGGCTAAGTGGTCCTTATGAAACTTGACATTTTTTTGTCGGGAAACATAATAAACCTTGGGGCGCGGCGTTATTGGGGAAAACGATATTTATGAGAAGAATTGGTACTCTCGTAGTTTTGGTCGCCCTGCTGATGGCGGGGTGCACCCAGCAGGGAAAACAGCAGGCCCTACTAGAGGGTTTCTATGACGATTATTTGGCTCTGAGCTGCCCACCGCAGGGAGAGTATCCGGACTGGACGAAGATTCAGCAACTGGTACAGCGCCATCTCACCCCCGAGTTGTTCTCCGACTGGGAGATGAGCCACAATGCCGAACTCGAGGAATGGATTGACTACGACATGTTTATCCAGGGGCAGGACTGCTGGCCCGGCATTCGCGTGGAACGTGTCAACCACATTGCCAAGACTCAATGGTACGAGGTGGTGGTGATGCAGCCAGCATCGGACAATCCTGACAAGGTATTGAGTAGGAAGCACGTGTTTTACCATCTTACGATGGGTGACGACGGGCAGTGGCTTATTGACTGCATCGACGATGGCTGCAACCGCCTAGGCAACGCCCCAACGGAAGAGGATGCAGAATTAAGAAATAATACTGACTACCAAGAAATAATAAATAAATAATATTATCAACTTAAATCACTCAACATGAAAAGAACTATCAAATTCTCTATTCTTGCTGTGTTGCTTGCCATAACTGGCAGTCTTTCGGCACAAACCATGATTAACGGAGGCTTCAAGATCTCTTTGCTCCAGACCAACAAAGACAACGTAGATGTTTACGGTGGGTTCTACGCCGGATTCTCCCAGAATGTTATCCTTTCACGCCATGTGGGTGTGGCTCCAGGCATCTACTTTACCCGTATCTCGGGCGAAAAAGAGACCCCAGTGGCCGGTGTCACGACTCATAGCACGCTGAACGAGAATGCCATTGCCATTCCCGTCCCCCTCGACGTGATGATTCACATCACCGATGTGTCGTGCCTCTATGTCTATGGCGGTCCCGAGTTCAACATTGGCATCTCCTCAAAAAGCGATTACTGGGTAGGCGACAGCGAGACCCATCTGACTACCGACTTCTATGAAGAGGGAGTCACAGGAGAGCTGAACCGCTTCAACATCAGCTGGCTAGCCGGTGTGGGTGCCAAGTTCGACTTCTTGAATGTCAATTTGGGTGTCGGCGGCAACTTCTTTAACCGCCTGTATGACTCCAACGACACGCAGAAGGCCATCAACGTCATCCTCGGCATCGGACTGGCCTTCTAATACACCCTCATATCCACTACACTTTAATAATAAGTCAAACTTTTAAAATATAAACAATATGAAGAAAGTAACATTAATTCTCGCAGCAGCATTCGTGATGCTGTTTGCCGGCAACGCACAGGCTCAGCTGGGCGTGAACTTCGGATTTGCCCCTCAGACCACCACTACCACCGTGGGTTCTAGCAACTCTTCTGCATCCACGAACGGTTACTTCGTGGGAGTGAACTACAACAAGGTGCTCACTGGCACCATAGGCCTCTCCGTCGGAGTTCAGGGCCGTTACAACTACAAGAGCGAAACAACCACAGTCCTTTCGGTTTCAACCACCACTAAGCAGACCCAGTTTATCGTCGACGTTCCCGTCCTGTTCAACTTCGGCTTGATTCTCAGCGACAACGCACACATTTCGATTTTTGCCGGTCCCACCTTCAGCTATGCACTGAGCGGCAACACCAATGTCTCTGAAAACGTGCTGAACACCAGCACCGACCATCCTTGGTATGGCGACAACTCCAACAGCAACCAGTTGGATATCCTCGGCACTGTGGGTGCTACCTTCGCCTACCAGAGCTTCCGCATCTTCGGCGGCTACCGCCTTGGTCTGCTCGACCTCGACAAGCGCGACAAAGTGAAGACCACCACCAACGGTATCTTCGTCGGACTGGGCTATGTGCTCTAAGTAAGTGAAGAAATACGAACTGTGAAGATGGGCAGTAGCCACTTCTAAGTTCTCATCCTCGAATAAAAAGGGAGACTCCAACTATGGGGTCTCTTTTTTTTTAAATTATCCGCCATTACCCGATATGCCCCAGAAGGGTAATGAGCCACCAGCCCAAGGCGTTGCCTTGGGTAACGGCGTTTGTAACTCTCGTCCTCAAGGGGCAAAAGCCTTGACAGATGCAACGCTTATGCCCTTCCAGGGCGAGGGTTCGGTGCGCTTTATCCACAGGGCGCTGCCCTGGGCTATACGCTCTCTGGCCTTTCTGGCCGCTCATCGGGCTGTTGCAGCACATTAATTATTATTATACTCATTGTTTCAACTTTTTTTTGTACTTTTGTAGTTTGTTGCTGAAATGTGCATCGTAATTAATCACAATATAATGAATATCTTATAAAGATGGAAGAAAATCTGTCTCTTAATTTTTTGGAAGAAATCATCGAACAGGGGCTCAACGAGGGCACCTACAAGAGCATTCTGACGCGCTTCCCGCCAGAGCCAAACGGTTATCTGCATATCGGCCATGCCAAGTCGATCTGCCTCAATTTCGGCCTTGCCAAGAAGTATGGCGGTAAGACCAACTTGCGCTTCGACGACACAAACCCTGTGAAGGAAGACACCGAATACGTGGATTCCATCCAGCAGGACATCCGCTGGTTGGGCTTCGAATGGGCAGGGGTGCACTACGCCAGCGACTATTTTGACCAATTGTATGAATGGGCTGTCGTGTTAATCAAGAAGGGGCTCGCCTACGTGGACGACCAGACCCAGGAGGAAATCCGCCTAGGCCGTGGCACAGTGACCGAGCCGGGCAAGAACAGTCCCTACCGCGACCGCACGGTGGAGGAGAATCTAGACCTCTTCGAAAGGATGAAGAATGGTGAGTTTGAAGACGGTAGCAAGGTGTTACGTGCCAAAATCGACATGGCCCACCCCAACATGCAGCTGCGCGACCCCATCATGTACCGCATACTCCATGCCGACCATCACCGCACCGGCAACAAGTGGTGCATCTACCCCATGTACGACTATGCCCACGGCCAAAGCGACTCGATAGAACGCATCACCCACAGCATCTGCACACTTGAGTTCGACATCCATCGCCCGCTCTACGACTGGTTTATCCAGCAACTGGGCATCTTCCCCAGCCACCAGTATGAGTTTGCCCGACTGAACATCAACTACACCGTAATGAGCAAGCGCAAACTGCTGCAGCTGGTGAAGGAACATTACGTCAGCGGCTGGGACGACCCCCGCATGCCGACCATCTGCGGATTCCGTCGCCGCGGCTACACCCCCGAGAGCATCCGCAATTTCTGCGAGGATATCGGAGTGGCAAAACGCGACAATATCATCGACTACGTGCGCCTAGAAAACAGCCTGCGCGACCATCTGAACAAGGTGGCCCCGCGCCGTATGGCGGTGCTGGACCCCGTGAAGCTGGTGATCGACAACTACCCCGAAGGGCAGACCGAGATGCTGACCGCCATCAACAACCCCGAGAACGAGGCCGACGGCACACGCGAGGTGCCGTTCAGCCGCGAGCTGTACATAGAGCGTGAGGACTTTATGGAGGAGGCTCCCAAGAAGTATTTCCGTCTGACTCTGGGACGCGAGGTGCGCCTACGCTATGCCTACTTCGTCACGGCCCAAAGCGTGGAGAAGGACGCGGAAGGCAACATCACCTGCATCCACTGCACCTACGACCCCGCCACCCGTGGCGGTGATGCCCCCGACGGCCGCAAGGTGAAAGGCACACTGCACTGGGTGAGTGCCGCCCACGCCATCGAGGCAGAGGTGCGTCTGTTCGACCGCCTCTTTGCCACCGAGGCCCCCGACGAGGCCCCCGAGGGAAAGACCTTCCTCGACAACCTCAACCCCGACAGTCTGAAGGTACTGCAACACTGCATGCTTGAGCCCGCCTTGGCCGAAGCCCACATGACTGTCAACGAGAAAGGTATTGAGGAACCTATGCGCTACCAGTTTGAACGCATGGGCTATTTCTGCACCGACCGCGACAGCACGCCCGAACGCCTCGTATTCAACCGTAGCTGCTCGCTGAAAGACACCTGGGCCAAAGTGAACAAATAACAGCTTACATTTAACAAAGTGCTGCCCCAAGGCAAGGAGAAAACACTTCGAGTCTTGGGGCTGCACTTTGTTATCGCTGATAGCCAATGACGATACAAAATCCTATCGTGACAAGATGGAATAGCCTCCTGCTCTTTCAGCAAATGCCAAAAAAAAAGACACTCCTGAAACCCAACAAAGGGCTATAATAAACAATCAAAAAAACATACTCTTTGAAAGCGTCATTTGCTTCCAAAGAAACAGTCCGACAACGTTCTCGCCGAGCCGCTGAGACTAGAGACTCACCTTCTCTATCCTGGCACGAGCTTCCAGTACAGCCATGTAGTCAGACATGGCCCGCAACTGGAGGTCATAGATGCTGCGAGGGCAGTCGGGGGTGAAAGGCAGCTTGCCGCTATCCCAGAGTTTGAGAACAGCCTCCAGGTTCTCTTTGCGGTTCTGCAGATGGTAGTATTCGGCTTTCATCCGGTCCTTGTAGTCGGAGGACAGCATCAAGGTAGTGATGGTCTGTAAATCCATAGTATGTCTTTTTTAGGTTTCTTTCAATTAAAAATCTATAGTTATAACGCAGAAAACCTTTTTTTCGTACCTCGGAGAGAAAATTTATTTCTGTGGACTCAATAATAATGAGTTCTATTAAGTGAAAGTAAAAAAAAAAGAGAGGCCGCGACAGTACGGGAGCAACCGACCTCTCAAAAAGATGCCGTATATGTAAAAACATTGGATTAACTCTAATTTCTCCAAGATTTCTGGATTTCCGTCGCAGGCGGGGGTGTAATTTTCCCCGCTTCGCGAAATCTAGAAATCTTAGGGAAATCTATCATTTTTGATGTAATTACAATTTCTCCAAGATTTCTGGATTTCCGCCGCAGGCGGGGGTGAATCTTTCCCCGCTTCGCGAAATCTAGAAATCTTAGGGAAATCTATCATTTTTGATGTA
>CAMYZD010000009.1 GCA_947303735.1 uncultured Bacteroidales bacterium
ATGGCATTTGTGAAAGCTTCTCTGACTTTTGATTTTGGAAACGACTTTGGAAATGGCTTTTCTAGATTGCCCAAGCAGAGAATATTCGTTTCCAACTATTTATCAAATGTGTAGCTCTCGTTTCCACAAACAAAATGGAAATGACATTGCAATCAAAAATGGAAACGACCATTTAGACAAGATGTCATTTCTTCCTTCCATAGTATATA
Organism: uncultured Bacteroidales bacterium; assembly: GCA_947303735.1. Classification (GTDB taxonomy): domain Bacteria; phylum Bacteroidota; class Bacteroidia; order Bacteroidales; family P3; genus Colimorpha. Next base: position 210 of record CAMYZD010000009.1, read on the forward strand.
TTGTTGTTACCCTTTTTCTCAACAACCATTATTTCTTTTCCCAACATGCTTTTGAATAATTTGGAAACGAGTGCAGCATCCTTGTCTTGTATTCTCTTTGCCTGATTTCTGCTTTCAACTGGGCGAAACCTTTATTCAAGTCCTGTTCCGGGCATAAAAAAAAGAAGACCGTCTGGCCTTCTCTCTTTGGTGCCCGGAACAGGACTTGAACCTGCACTCCTTTCGGAACACGCACCTGAAACGTGCGCGTCTACCAATTCCGCCACCCGGGCATCTGGTAGAGTTCCCTCTCTTGGAACTTGGTGGTAAAAAAAAGCAACTTGTGTTGCTCTTTTTGTGCCCAGGACAAGACTTGAACTTGCACCGCCCTACGGCGACTACCCCCTCAAAGTAGCGTGTCTACCAATTCCACCACCTGGGCTTGCTATCTCTCGAAAGCGAGTGCAAAAGTACTAACTTTTTTCTAATTGGCAAAAAAAAATCTCTTTTTTCTTTATAATTTCTTTTTAACATATTGATTTATATGATATAACATGATAAAATAAAATGCAAGAAAGACTATGGAAAACGTGTCGTTCGGGTTTGTTGGGCTTCATTTTTTAGGTGTTTTATGCCTTGTAAGGATAAAAAATGGAGGCGATAGAGTGAAAAGCTATCGCCTCCAGTGAGTTATGTCGCTTCAGAAGGCTATTCGTCCTCTTCAACCTCCTCTTCTTCCATGTCGGAGGAATCGCCCGAGAAGCCTGACAGGAAGTTCTGAATCTCGTTGCGCGAGTTGGTGAGCGAGTAGGAGAAGTTGTCCATGACGCGCTTGTCTTTTTTGAGGGAGACAATCTTATCGTTCCATTCGCCTACGCTGCTGTTGATGCTGAGGTGGTGGGTCTTGTACTCATATTTGAAGTAATACCAGTGGTCGTTGGCCACTTGGATGTATAGCACCAGATTGGTCTCGCTGCCGCGTTTGAAGAGCTGAGCTTTGACACGGACGTTGACATGTAGCTGTTGCTTGCCCACGTTGCAGATGGCGGTGGTTCCGCTGGCATGGTAGCCTAGGGTGGGGGAGTACTGCCAGCGCAGTCCCTCGAACATGAAGGTGTTGTCGAGGCAGCCCTCTAGTTTGTCGAAGGCGCCGGTGCTGAGGTAGGTTTGGTAAGCGAGTTCTCCGTTGGGGTCGCCCATGTCGTAGTTGAGGGCGCGGTCGAGCAGGTCGTTGTCGCGGTCGGCTGCATCGGGGCGGAGGTCGTTTTCAATCTGTTTCGCCATCTGGGTGATTATACTGTTGTCGATAGGGAAGGTGATGCCGAAGATGGTCTTCATCAAGAAGTCTTCCTCGTTCTGCGGGTCGTGGTATACGGTGCCATAGGCTCGCACCACGACAGGTCCTTCACCCACGCCAAAATCGATAGGTCCTTCGCCCTCGATAACGCAGTTGTCGGTGTGGAGGGTAAGGAAGCGGTCGATTAGTTCGTTGTCGTCCAGTTTTTCCTGTGAGGTGATCGTATAGGTGTTAGCCCCTTCATCGTAGTGAAGCAGGCCGTGGCTGCTGATAAGGTCGATGCCAGGCTGTTGCTTGACCAAGAAGGAGGGGGTGGGTTTGAGGCCTATCTGGCTCAAGTGCAGTGAGGCGCTGATGGGGTTGCCTTTCCAGTCGACAGGCTTCTCTGGAACCACAACGCGTATATCCTCGGGGTTGAGGTAGTCGGCATACGCCAATAGACCCAGTTGGTCGGCGGGTGCACACTTGTGGAGCAGGCGGATACCGCCGTCGAAGTGGTAGAAGCGGTGCTGGGCGTCGATACTGACTTTGCCGGCAAAGCCGAATGCCTCGGAGAGGGTGAAGTTGGCAGTATCGGAGATGGTGCCTTTCGCTACGCTGACACCTTGTCCGTCGGGGGCGATTTCGGTCATGTAGATGGGCTGCTTCTTCTCGTCTACACCCACGTAGTCGATGTATCCTTTGCCACCGTACTGTTCGCCGTTTTTGACCATGAGGTCGCAGTTATAGAAGAGGTGGAATCCGCTGTCGCGGGGGAACAGCAGTTCGCCGCCTTGGATGAGGCTCATGCTGCCGCCTTTGCTGATATGGAGCGAGTCGCCCGAAGGAGCAATGACCGCGTCGGCGATGGGCAGGGCATAGACATTGTGGTTGGAGAGTTCTAGATTGTCATATTGGTAGTTGCTGTTGATGGCGTTGAAGCGTATGTTCTTCAGCTTAGGGTCGGTGCTTTCGAATCGGGCGCCAGGCATCTTGTTGAGCCGTTTGGCGCGATCACGCAGAGGCACAGCCTCCATGCCGTCGGTCTCCATGCTCTTGCTGTTGTCGAGGGCGAGGAACTTGTGGTCCCAATTCCAAGTATACTGGTCGACCCATGCGGCATAGCCCAGAGCGGGCAGAAGGGTGCGCTCGAGCGAGTCGTTGGAGGTGAACTGTCCCGTGTGCGCCTCGTAGTCGACGTGGGAGCGCATGTTCTTGGCTTGGAAGGCGACGTCGTTGAATTTGGTTGACTTGAGGGTGAATTCGGTCTGAGCGGCATTCATTTCAAGTGTCTTGAATTCGAATCGCTTTGACTTCAGGGTCCCCTCTAGGAGTGTGGCGGTGCCATAGCCTGTAGCTCCTTTAGGCTGCATGGTGAAGCGTCCGGCCAGTTGGGTCACTCCGTGATACATTTGGAACGGGGTGCCGTCGCGTAGCTGCGACACGGTCATGGAGTCTTTGTAGGGGTACCAGCGAATGAGTGTCTTGCCATTGTGGCAATCGGGGAAGTTGTCTTCCTCTTTGACATAGAAGGTGTCGGTCTGAGCCATCATTGAGTCGGGCATGAAGAGATACTTGTTTGTGATGGCTGTGGAGGTGAGGTATTCGAGCGTGCCCTCGCCACGCAGGCCGCGGTAGCTGAGGTCTACAATCTTATAGAATGTGCCCTTGCCTCCATAGGTTGGGTAGCCGCCCGACGGTACTTTGGAGATAAAGCCCAGAGAGTAGTCGCGCTGCACCTTGAGGGGCTCTTGAATCTCGGGGAAGATGCCTGCTGAGGTCAGGGCACCTTGGAATTCGAGGCTGTCGGTCTTGAAGTCGGTCAGCTGCTTGATGACAAAGGGATAGAGGGAATAGTAGAAGTCGTTACGATTATACACCCCGTTAAAGATAAAGGGGCGGTCGTAATAGACATAGCTGGGTTGTACACTGTTGAAGATGGGGTAGTCCTTGTTTTTCTTCAGGCCGCAGTGATTGTCGGGTTTGTCGACCTGTATGTCGCCCACTAAGTTGAAGAGGGGAGTGCGCACCATCACCTCTTTGTCTGGGTCGTTGAAACTGGTGACGTAGAAACGGATGGAGTCTATCTGGGGCAGGTCGAAACGGAAGGCATCGTAGAAAAAGGAGGCATCGGTGACATTCATTTCGAATCGTCCCACATTGATGAAGCCAGAGAAGAGGATGTCGCGGTTTCGCTTCACTACGATGTCGCCTCCATAGGGCTTTACCACCACCAGCTGGCTATCGCTCACCACGAACTTCTTGATGCCATGCACGCGGAGGTCGAGAGTTGAAAGTTCTAGTTCGGCGTTGTTGTCGGTTGTCTCCGATTGAAGGGTCAGTGCGTCGTAGTCATGTCCCTGCTGCTTGACGATGGCCTTGTAGAAACCAATCAGTTTGTCGTGAACGTGTATTTTTTTTGTACCTTCGTCATAGGATACCAGGCCCGCCTTCGACAAGCCGTGCACCATTAGTTTGGTCTGGCTCTCGTCCATGCGAATGGCGTTCTGGAACGACACTAGCGAGAAGTCCTGCTTCATGTCGTGGGCTTTCATATATTTATACATGCGCACAACGGGGCTCTCGCGGTCGATGCCTTGCACCTCGATGGCTTTCTGTAGTGAGTAGTAGCGGTTGGACTCGAAGGTGACGAATGTCTGTGTGTTGTTCTGTGCCACCATGTTGAATTCGATGATGTCCTTGTCGATAAGCCAATTGATATTCTCGCAGTAGATGTCGAGCTGGTGATAGCTGTCGGTGTAGGGGCTGTAGTAGTTGCGTTTGGTGCTGTTGATCATGTTCACCTTGTTGTCGGCGGTGGTGTAGCGAACCAGCACACCTGCGTTGCAGATAGAGTCGTCGCCGATGTACATCTTGACCGATGCCCGCTCGGAGGTGAGCATGTGGGGTAGCACGGCAAACTTGGTAGAACTTACCACCAGAAAACGCTTACCTTCGCGGTAGAAAATCATGGATGCGGGACTCTTCTCGTCGTTGGTGACGAAGCGAGGACCGTACATCATAAAGTTGCCTTCGAAGTCGACGCCAGGCAGCACGTCCTTCAGTTGGAAGTCCTTCTGGTAGGAGCGAAACTTGGGGAATGTGTATTTGTCGGGTTCGGTCTTGGTGCTCAAAGCCTCCTCCACCGTACCCTTGATGGGGGTCTTGAAGTAGTTGGCGTTGATAAACGTCACCGAGTCGGCAGTAAACTTGGGCAGCTTCACGTTGGCTGAGTAGTCTGCCAAGTCGGCGTTGCAGGTGGCGGCGTCTACCCCGCAACGTTCCCAGGTCAATCGGCCTCCCTTGCCCTCCCAGGTTTCGGTAAGGAAATAGTAGGTGCCAGTTGTACCGTAGATGGTGTTTTGGTCGTCTTTATTGCCCGTACCCGACATATAAGTGAGGTCTACCGACCCCTTGAATATCGTGCGCACGTCGTTGCGTAGCGCCTCAAACTTGAACGAGGCATCGGGCTGGGTTTTCCATATCGACGACTTGGAGCGGTAGAGGGTGCGACTCTCCAGCAGGTTGGCGGTGTATTCTATAAAACCGGTGATTTCCTTTTTCTTGCTGGTGATTGTCATAATAGCGGAGGTGGCGGCAAGCCATTCGTCAAAGAGGGTCGCCGACACCTTCGAACTGTGGTAGGCCACTAGGGCCTCGGTCAGGTTCACATAGTCGGGCGTGGGCTCCATCTTGGTCTTACGGGCAGCGTTGTAGAGATCTACTACCTGTTGCTGTCGTTTGTCGTCGAGGCTCTTAAAAACGCTCTCGAATTGGCCCACCAATTGGGTGTTGGCGGCTATTTTTTCTTCCACCTTGCTGTTGCCGTTGAGGTAGCGCAGCAGCTGTGGCGCAATCGAATCTTGCTCAAAAACCACCTTGGGTTTGGTCGGACGGGTCTGTGCCACAGTAGGCTGGCTTAGCACGGGAAGTGTGGCAATCAGAATGAGATAAAGGATGTGACGTTTCATAAGTGCATATTTTTTCACGATGCAAAATTAGTGCTTTTTACTTAAACGGATAACGTCATATTCTCTTTTTTATTAGATTACCACTGTTAATAAATCTTACCTATTAGTTTTCTTGTATTATTAAAGCTACTAGATGATCTTGTTTTCTGTTGATTTTTCTTGTAATTCAGAAAAAAAACGTATCTTTGCAGTCCACATTGAGTAGCCCAATTCCCATCAATTGGGTATTGCCCAACGTGTTATGTATGTTTCACCCGGTCGGATGGGAGGCCACAACATTAAAATCTTACACATGGATTATAAAAATGTGCAGCCGATAGCAGACTTTGATTGGGATGCTCTCGACAACAAAAAAGAAGGTAACGATGGTCAGTCACAAAAATTGGCCGAACAGTATGAGCAAACCTTTAACGCCTTCACCGAGCAAGAGGTGATTGAGGGTACGATTGTCAGCATCACCGACCGCGAGGCCGTGGTGAACATCGGATTCAAGAGCGATGGCGTTATTCCCGCTTCCGAGCTGCGCTACAACCCTGACTTTAAGGCAGGTGACAAAATCGAAGTCTACGTGGAGAGCCAGGAAGATGCCAACGGGCAATTGCTGCTGAGCCACAAGAAAGCACGCATTCTCAAATCTTGGGAGCGCGTCAACGAGGCTTACGAGAATCAGGAAATCATTACGGGTTATGTCAAGAGTCGCACCAAGGGTGGCTTGATTGTCACTGTTTTCGACAATATCGAAGCCTTCCTGCCCGGTTCTCAGATCGACGTGAAGCCCATTCGCGACTACGACGTGTTTGTTGATAAGAGCATGGAATTCAAGGTCGTGAAGATTAATCACGAGTATAAAAATGTGGTTGTCAGCCATAAGGCTCTCATTGAGGACGAAATCGAAGCTCAGAAGGCCGAGATTATCAGCCACCTCGAGAAAGGTCAGGTGCTGGAAGGTACGGTCAAGAACATCACTCCTTACGGTGTGTTCATCGACCTTGGTGGAGTGGACGGTTTGGTACATATCACCGACCTCAGCTGGGGTCGTGTGTCCGACCCGAAGGACATCGTGGAACTCGACCAAAAGATCAACGTCGTTATTCTTGACTTCGACGAGGCAAAGCATCGCATTGCCTTGGGTCTGAAACAGCTCACTCCTCATCCTTGGGATGCTCTCGATCCCAACCTGAAGGAAGGCGACCACGTGAAGGGCAAGGTAGTCGTTATCGCCGACTACGGTGCATTTGTGGAAGTCGTCCCTGGTGTCGAGGGTCTTATCCACGTCAGCGAAATGAGCTGGAGCCAGCATCTGCGTAGCGCCCAGGATTTCCTGAAGGTGGGTCAGGAGGTAGAGGCTGTGGTTCTCTCTCTCGACCGCGAGCAGCGTAAGATGAGCCTTGGTCTGAAGCAGCTCATGCCCGATCCTTGGCTGACCATCGCCGAGAAATATCCTGTCGGTAGCAAGCACACCGCTACGGTTCGCAACTTCACCAACTTCGGTATCTTTGTCGAGCTCGAAGAGGGTGTAGACGGCCTTATCCATATCAGCGACCTCAGCTGGAGCAAGAAGATTAAGCATCCTGCCGAGTTCACTAAGATTGGCGATAGCATCGATGTCGTCGTGTTAGAGGTCGATGCCGACAACCGTCGTCTCAGCTTGGGCCACAAGCAGCTCGAGGAGAATCCTTGGGATGTTTACGAGTCGCTCTTCACCGTGGGTAGTGTCCACGAAGGTACTATTGCCAGCGTGAACGACAAGGGCGCCACCATCACCCTGCCTTACGGCGTGGAAGGCTTCGCCCCCATGCGTCACCTTGAGAAGGCCGACAAGAGCAAGGCCCACCAAGGCGAGACCCTCGAATTTAAGGTCATCGAGTTCTCGAAAGAGAATAAGAAGATCATCGTCTCCCATACTCGCGTGTGGCACGATGCCATGGAAGGCGAACGTGTCAAGACTGAGAACGAGGAAGCTAAGAAAGAGCGCGCCACCAAGAAGACTGTCAAGAAGATCAACGAAACTCTTGAGAAGACCACTCTTGGCGACCTGAGCGTCCTTGCCAACCTCAAGGAGGAAATTGAAAAAGAACAGAAAGGCGAATAATCTCACTCTTAATGTTTCATGATGATGCCGGGGCTTGTATGAGCCCCGGTTTTTTTATACCATACAAGGGGCTCAGTCTTGGATATTAGGGTCATCATCCAGATAGGCAGCCTGAGCACAAGTGAGGTGAATGCTTCCTGTCTAATGGAGGAGGCTGGCTTTGTATTGTACGGCTGGAGGGTGGTAAAAACTGCTGGATAATACAGTGCCTAGAGGAAGGACTGCATGTCGACTAAGCGTCGGTAGGTGCCATTTTGAGCGATGAGTTGGTCGTGAGTGCCGCGCTCGACGATGTGACCCTGGTTCATAACGATTATTTCGTCAGCGTGACGGATGGTGGACAACCTGTGTGCGATGACGATGCAAGTGCGGCCTTTCATGAGCTGGTCAAGAGCGTGTTGAACGGCCTGCTCACTCTCGGTGTCGAGTGCGCTGGTGGCCTCGTCGAGGATAAGTATGGGCGGGTCTTTTAGTACCGCACGAGCGATGCTGAGACGCTGGCGTTGTCCGCCACTGAGGTTGAGCCCGCGGTCACCAATGGGGGTGTTGTAACCCCGCTCTAATAGGGAGATAAACTCGTCGGCATGTGCCACTTGGGCAGCACGGCGGACATCGTCGATGCTGTAGTCGGTACGGCCGAAGGCTATATTGTTGGCCACTGTGTCGTTGAAGAGAATACAGTTCTGTGATACGAGTCCTATGTGGGCGCGCAAGCTATTGATGTTGAGGTCTGTCAGGGGAATGCCGTCGATGAGTATTTGCCCTTGGGTGCAGTCATAGAAGCGAGGGAGAAGGTCGACCAGGGTGGTTTTTCCGGCTCCCGAGGGGCCGACGATGGCAATGGTCTTGTTTTTAGGTATGATGAGGTTTATGTCGCGTAGCACGTAGATAGGGGTGTCCTTGGTATCGTCCTGATAGGAGAAGGAGACATCGCGATACTCGATATGATGGGCGAAGGTGGTGAGGAAGGTAGCGTTCTCCTTTTCATAAATGGTCTCGTCGGCATCAAGGAGTTCAAATACCCGCTGGGCGGCAGCATTTGCTTTCTGCAGGTTGTTGTATACTCTTACGATAGACTGCACAGGGGGGATGAGCCGTGCGAAGAGGATGACAAATAGGATGAAGACAGAGGAAAGCAACTCGCCTTTTAGCACTGCCATACCACCTAGGATGAGGATGAATACCAGCCCGAGGGTGATGAGTACCTCGGAGAGAGGGCTGCTGAGTTCGCGCCGCTGGGCAACCCGAATCATAGTGCGGGTATAGCTCTCGTTGGCTTCGGCAAAGTGTTGTTCAACCGCCTCTTCGCGATTGAAGGAACGTATGACGCGGATGCCTGAGAGCGATTCTTCTAAAATAGAAAAGAGGTGGCCCAACTTGGTCTGCCCTTTGTGGGAGTTGCGGCGGAGACTTTTGCCAATCAGCCCTATCAGCCATACGGCAAGAGGAAGAATGATAAGGAAGTAGAGGAATAGTCGAGGGCTGATAAAGATGAGGGCTAGGGAAAAGAATATGATGTTGATAGGGTCTTTGCCGAGGGAAATGACAGAGGTCAGTACGCCCCATTCAATGTCAGCTATGTCGTTGGACATGCGGCTGATAATGTCCCCTCGCCGACGTGAATTGAAATAAGAGACGGGAAGGATGGTGATATGGTGGTAGAGGTCGTTGCGCAGCCGCATGGTAATACCGTTGCGCATGGGACTGATTACAAATTGCGCCGCATAGCGACAGGCATTGGAAAGAAGGGAGAAGAAGAGGTAGCCTAAAGCAATGGCGAGCAAGCAGCGCCAGAGGCCATAGATGGACTTGTAGTGGGAGAGGGTGAAGGTCATCCACAATGATAAGTATTGTTGGTCAAAGGAGAAGGGGGGCAACTCGGTAGGAGGCTGTGCGGTGCCGAATAAGAGCTCTACGAATGGCACAATCATTATGAATGTGAACATGTTGAACATCACCGCCAGCGAATTGAATAGCAGGTTGGCGGCTATGTTCCAGGGGTAGAACCTAAGGTATCGGAATACTCGCCAGACAGACACTTTTTTTGTAATTAATTAATAAGAAACAATTATTATTCCCCATGAATCCTTTCTACCCTAATAATCTTCTCTCCTCTATAAATCAAACCTCTTACAACTTCGTTGGGTCGATATAGAAGTTTGCATCTGTACCGTTGCAGGGAGTGGTGCATTGGATGGCGCATTCTTCGCAGGGGGGCATAAGTTCTCCATGAAGGCGTTTCTTGACCATGTCGCCCACAGTATCGCGCAGGTTGTCAATGGTGATGGCACGTATTACCTCGTCGCAGAATGCGTAGCTGAGCATCATCATGGCGGTGCGCTCGGGGATGCCGCGTGAACGGAGGTAGAAGAGGGCATCTTTGTCAAGTTGACCTATGGTGCTGCCATGTGAGCACTTCACGTCGTCGTTGTAGATTTCAAGGAAGGGACGCGTGTCGACATGAGCCTTGTCTGTGAGCAGTATATTGCGGTTAGTCATGTAAGCCTCGGTCTTGACGGCTCCATCCTGAACTAGTACATGACCGTTGAATCGGGCGCGTGCAGCGTCGTCGATGATGCCCTTGTAAAGCTCATGGCTGGTGCAGTGGGGAGTGGCATGCTCCACAAAGATGTAGTTGTCGCACTCCTGTTCGCGGTCTACAAGGTATAGCCCGTCAGCTTCGAGGTGACTGCCCTCACCTTGCATGCGCACCACAATATTGTTGCGTATATGTTCCCCTCCGAGGGTAATGGTGCAGAGCCGGAGTGTCGCCCCAGCTTTCATTATGACTTCCAAGTTGGTAGCCCTCACACACTTTTTGAGCTGTATGCGGTAGAGTTCTAGTTCGGCACCCTCCTCGAGGATAAATGATAGGTTGTCATGTTCGTCTTCCTTCGGGGTGTAACCGCTATCGCTATTGAGGTGAAGTAGATTCCTGCTTTCCTTGTCGTGGAGGACAATCTTGCAGGGCTTGTCTGTAGCCGCAACGGTCGTTTGGAGCGAACTGGTGCCAGCCTTGAAGTCATCGCCCCAGATGTTGGGCAGTTGGTCTTTACGAATCATGGCAGGGTTACTCCTTTCCTTCTAGTTCCTCGCGAATCCAATCATAGCCTTTCTCCTCCAGTTCCAGTGCCAATTCCTTGGGACCAGTTTTTACAATCCGTCCCTCGTAGAGCACATGAACAAAGTCGGGCACAATATAGTCAAGCAGACGTTGATAGTGGGTGATAACCACGGTGGCATTGTCTGGGCGGCGCAGTTTGTTGACCCCAGTGGCCACGATGCGCAAGGCATCAATGTCGAGGCCCGAGTCGGTCTCGTCGAGAATGGCGAGAGTGGGATCGAGCATTGCCATCTGGAATATTTCATTCTTCTTCTTTTCTCCACCGCTAAAGCCTTCGTTTACCGAGCGGTTGGCAAGGTTGGTGGTCATCTCCACCACTTTCTTCTTTTCATCCATTAATTTCATGAATGCGGAGCTGGAAAGCGGGTCGAGGCCACGGTATTTGCGCTGTTCATTCACGGCAGTACGCATAAAGTTGGTGATGCTTACTCCGGGTATTTCTACGGGGTATTGGAAGCCGAGGAAAATGCCTTCTGCAGCACGCATATCAACAGGCATATCCAAGATATTCTTGCCTTTGTATATTACCTCTCCTTGGGTGACGGTGTATTTAGTATTGCCCGCGATGATGCCAGCGAGGGTGCTCTTCCCGTTCCCGTTGGGGCCCATGATGGAATGGACTTCGCCATAATTGATTTCGAGGTTCACTCCTTTCAGAATCTCCTTATCGCCAATAGAAGCGTGCAAATTGCGAATCGATAATAGTGACATGTATTGTGTAAGTGATTGGTTAAACAATGTTTAGTGTCGAGATTGATAATTCGACAAGATTACAAAGATACATTTTTTTCAGCAATTGACAAAAAATATGTACCTTTGCACATTGGAATTAACCATCTCCCTCGCACTAAACCAACAAAAACCACGTAGTTGTATGGATTCTCCTATTATAACGCTCACAACCGATTGGGGTCCCTCCGATTTTTTTGTCGGCATGGCAAAAGGTCGGCTATATTCAGATATCCCCAATGTTCGGGTGGTCGATATCACTCACGGCCTGGAGCCCTTCCAACTCTCTAGGGCCATCTTTGTGACGCGTTATGCCTGCATGGGCTTTCCTGAGGGAACCATACACATTATTGATGCCACAGCATCTAATGATAAACGCCCTTACATTGTAGTACATCATAAGGGTCAGTACTTCATTTGTGTGGACAATGGGTTGCCATGTGCTATATTTGGTGAGGATGCCAGCCATGCCGTGGCTATCGACGTGAGTCGATTCGAGAAGAGGTCTTCCCAAACCTTTGCCGCCTACGATATCTTCTGTCCGGTGGCAGCCATGCTTGCTTCGGGTGCCGAGTTAAGTGACATAGGTGCCCCGTTGGACGGTTTTCTGCCTTATATGCCTATTTGCCCAATCTTTCGGAACGAAGTACTTAAGATTTATGTCTCCTATATTGACAATTACGGCAATGCCATTCTTAATATCACGTACAAGGAGTTTAAAGATATTCAGGCAGGAAGAGAGTTCGAGATGAACGTCCACGGATACCTAATTTCAAAAGTGGTAGACAGCTACTCGGATGCAAACACTTCAGGGAGCGGTCGTACCTCTCTGCTCCTCACGGTGTCTACCACAGGCTACCTACAAATTGCTCTCCGCCAATATTCGGCAGAACAATATTTCGGGCTACGGGAACAGGATGCCCTCACTGTGCATTTTAAGACCCCCTCAAAATAGGAGGTCGAAGTCGTCACAACCTCACTTACTTATTCTGTGAAGTGGTCGACGAGCATAGACTGAATCTCAGGCGACTCGAATCCACGAGAGGCAAGGAAAGTGACCAGTTTGGAGCGGCGCTTGGAGGTGGGTTCGTTCGTGTCGTACGACCCCCACTTCATGTTTGCTACGTCCAGCATGATGTTTCGATACTCCTCATCGGGAATTTCGGCAAGTGCCTCAGTGATAAACTTCGGTGGCACCTGTTTTGAACGCAGTTGGTAGACCACCTTCAGGCGTCCCCATTTTTGGGTGCGGAGCTTGGCGGAGACATAGGCACGGGCGTAGCGGCGCTCGTCAATGAACCCCTGGTCGATAAGGCGGTTTACGATTTTGCCCGATGCGTCCATCGAGGCACCCCAGTCGCATAGCTTCTTTCTGACCGATGTACGGCATTGCTCTTCATTTGCACAATAGCGTTCTGCCCTGGCTAACAGCGACATTTCTTCTTCTGACATATTTTGTACCATATTGCAAAAGTACAAAAAAAATAGACACGCAAAAATCTTTAACATTTCATCTTATCAACAATTGGTTGATAAGCCTTCCTACAACACGTCGAAGACGCTAAATAATAGCCCTATTATGAGTCGAAAAAGGTGTTGCCATAGGTGTCTGGCAAAAGTTTTTTTGTCGTAAAAAACTAACTAATTAGAAAAAAAATCGTATCTTTGCAATTTAATATTATATTTCTCATTACTATGGCGAAAGGAAGGATATTGTATGTAAGTCAGGGCGTTGCACCTTTTTCAGAAGAGGATGATGCCTCGTTGTTGACACGACATCTGTCTCAGTTTACCCAGGAATTGGGACGCGAGATCCGTGTCTTTATGCCTCGGTTCTATGACATCAACGAGCGCAAGCATCAACTCCACGAGGTGATTCGCCTTTCGGGTATGAATCTGATTGTGAACAACTGCGACCATCAGCTGATCATTAAAGTCGGTTCTCTGCCCTCGGCTCGCCTTCAAGTTTATTTTATTGATAACGAAGAGTATTTTACTCGTTTCGGTAGTTCTTTCGATGAGAATGGATTTCTGCTGCCAGCCAACGACGAGCGCATCCTCTTCTTCGGCCGCGGTACCCTTGAGGCTGTGCGCAAACTGGCGTGGCAACCCCATCTGATTCATTTCTCAGGCTGGTTCAGCGGCATGGTGCCCTTCTATCTGAGGCGTATCAACAAAGAGAACGCTTTCTTCAGCGGCACTCGCACCGTCTTCTCCCTCACCGAGGAGTCCTTCAAAGGCAAATTCCCCGACGAAATGGAGAAAAAAATGCGTGCCGACGGCGCCACCGCAAAGGACCTCCGTCTCTATCAGAACTTGGACTATATGACGCTTATGAAGGCTGCTATCACCTATGCCAATGGCATCGTGATTTCTTCTCCCAACGTCAACCCCGAGCTGATTCAGTTTGCCAAGGAAAACAAACGCCATGTGCTGGACTACAACCCCGACCGCACTGAATTTTATACCAAGATTAACAAGCTCTATGAGACACTCTGTGGTAGTGCCATCAATAACTAGCGCAACAATTATCTCATGAATCGTAAGAAACTCCTTTTCCCGTTAGCACTTCTTCTCCTGCTGGTTCCTTGTGCCTGCACCGAGGAAGAATCCGACTTGGGTGTCAATCTGCAAGACCCATTCACCGTCTATAATGGTGTTCGCGACACCGCCTACGTCACCGCTTGCACGCTTTACGACGATTCCCTCCTCACGGCCGGTTTTACAGCCGCTGTGTTTGGTAATTATTCCGATGCCAATTTTGGAGACGTGGAGGCAGTACTTTACTCCCAAATTACCATCCCTGAGGACGGCGTCCGCATCACCCAGTCCGTTCAGATTGACTCGGTTGTGATGACCCTCGTCATTGACACAGTCTTTCCTGCCCGTACAGACTCAACACCTATCCCCCTGCATATTGTCATTAACCAACTGGCCGAACCACTCCGTTCCGATAGTGCCTACATCTCCACCAACCAATTGCCCGAGAGCAGCACCTGCTTCTTCGACAGCATAGTCTCTTTCGTTGCCGACAGCATCCGCCTCCCGCTCCGCCCCACTGTCTATCCTGTGTTGCAACGCGAAAGCCCGTCCCCAGCAGACTTTGTAGAGCAGACCAAGGGTTTCGCCCTGCGTCTGGCAGCTGGGAGCCAGCAACTAGTGACCGTCAATCTGGCTGCCACGAGCACTCGTCTTACCGTCTATTACCACAATCCGGATGTTGACACTAATGCTCGCGAGTTTGAGTTTATCATCAATGGCGAGGCTGCCCATAGCATGTTTATCACTCACAACTATGCCGGCACCCCCTTGGCTCTTTTTGAACAAAACAAGAAAGACACCCTCCCAGGCAACCAACGCCTCTATCTCGAGCCGTTGGGTGGTACTCGCGTGCGTATCAGTTTGCAACCCTTCCTCAACCGTTTCTATGCCCAGCATCCTACAGCCATCATCCATTATGCCGAACTCTTGCTGCCGGTCTATGACACTGCCGACTCCCAGACACCCGTCCGAATCCTTGCTATGAAACGTGGAGCTGATGGCAGCCTTACCTACGTGACAGATGCTAATGTGCTGACCAACAATTATACATATACGGGCTTCGACGGCTACTACCATCGCGACAAGCATTGCTATCGGTTGCGTGTCTCTCGCCATCTACAGGAATTGATGCGTACTGGTCAAGACTATGGTACCGAACTGATCATCGACGCTCGCCGTTCATCGGGTTTCCGCACCATCCTGAACGGCACCGATACCGACAATCCCATCCGAATCGACTTCGTCTACACCGACATGGCGACCCGATAACCCTATCACCTGCATGGCGTTGCCCATTGCCAGGGCATCACCACAATGGCTGCTTAATCTTAATACCTAGAACAATCTCTCTTAATCAATAATCAGTAAATATCATTATGAATAAGATTCTCTTTTTTGCCTTATGCTGCCTGATGACTGGTGTGGCAGCTGCCCAAATCCATTATGAGGAAGCCTATGTCACCCATCCCGACCAGATGTATGTCTCTGGCACACTGAACGACGATAGCGTGCACATTGGCAGCTGGACATGGTGGCATCCTAATGGAAAAGTGTTCCGTCAGGGAAAATACGACAACCAGGGTCACAAGGTGGGCGTTTGGCGCACATTCTACAATGATGGTACCAAACATGAAGAGATGGTGATGAGTGGCAACGGTACCAGCCGCACTTGGTATGCCAATGGCGCTAAGCAGAGCGAGGTGCCCGTAGTAAATGGCAAGAAAGAGGGTATGTTTGTTTCATGGTATGCCAACGGACAAAAGAAGGACGAGGTGCCCTATGTCGACGGTGTACGTGAGGGCAAGACCCGTGAATGGCATGAGAATGGTGCCCTCAAATTTGAGGGTACTTATGTCGACGACGAACTCGAAGGTCCTGCCGTATGGTACACACCCACAGGCAAGAAGGATCAAGAGGGACGCTTAGTGCAGGGCGAGCAGGAGGGCGAATGGCTCTTCTATTGGCGTACCAATGGCAACCTCGGCATCCGTGGTCACTATACCGACGGTAACGAGACTGGCACTTGGACCTACTTCTACGAGACTGGCGAGAAGTGGCGCGAAGGTCAGTACAATAACGGCTACAAACAGGGCCTTTGGACCACTTGGTACGAAAGCGGCCAGAAATTGCACGAAGGCCAGTATGTCAACGACAAGGAGGAAGGTACCTGGACCGCTTGGTACGAGGATGGCAAGCTCGACTACACCGGCAGCTTCCACAACGGTAAGAAAGAGGGTCTATGGCGTGGAGTATATGATGATGGAAGTGTCCGCTATGAAATGAACTATCGCAATGACCTGCAACATGGTGCAACTGTCCGTTATCATCCCAACGGCAAGGTCGAAATCTCTGAGAACTATGTCGATGGCGTGCGTCACGGCAAGTATGCCCGCTACAACACTGCTGGTTCGCCCGAGGAGGTTGGTCAATTTGTCAACGGCAAGAAAGAAGGCAAGTGGGTGTGGTACGACCGCACAGGTAAGGAAGGCGTGGTGTCTCAATTCAAGGAAGGCAAGATGACTTCCATGCAGGACAATACCGTCAAGAAGCAGGAGAAACGCTAATGTGGCTTCTATTAGCTTCCAAATCCCCTCGGCGGCGCCAACTGCTCGAGCAGTTGCGCCTACCGCTCACGATTGTTGACGTTAATGTGGAGGAGACCCTCTCTGATTCGCTGCCAGCCAGCCAGATGGCGGAGGCATTGGCATGCCTCAAGGCCGATGGCTACGCTGCTCCTCTCGCCGACGATGAGGTGCTGGTGACGGCCGACACGGTGGTGGTCCTCGAGGACCAGCCGATGGGCAAACCTCACAGTCGCGACGAGGCTCTCGACATGCTCCGTCGTCTCTCAGGAAGAGCGCACCAGGTCTATACTGGCGTCTCTCTACGTACAGCCCAACGCAGCACATCCTTCACCGAGTGTACCCATGTGCATTTCCGCCAGCTTACTGATTCCGAAATAGCCTACTATGTCGACACCTATCGGCCCTTCGACAAGGCAGGTGCCTATGGCATTCAGGAATGGATTGGGATGGTGGGCATCGAAAGAATCGAGGGTTGTTACTACAACGTCATGGGCCTTCCTGTAGCACGGCTCTATAAGGAACTAATGTCGCTTTCGTCGCTGGAGGACGCGGTATGAAACTTGTCGTGTGCCTGTCTGCCTTGGTCGGGGTGTTGGTGCTTGCATCTTGCGACCATTCTGCCTCGTTTACGCCCTTACGTCCTGCCATTGATGAGGAGGCTCTCATCACTCATATCCTTTATGAGGGCGACACGGTAGCCTATATCCAGTTCTATCAGCACTATCTAGACGAAGGCTCGGTCGACCGGTGCTTACCCTATGCCTTGGTTATGGCCAACAAATACCATTATCCGCTTGCTTGCTATCATGTCTACGAGATACTGAAAGGATTGTATGCCAAGCCACTACCAGTCTCCGATGACCCCGAATTGGTCGAATGGAAATCGGCCGTCTCCGACATCGATTCAGCCCTTGCAGTAGCACGGGCTGCAGATCCCTCTATCGATATGGCGTTGGGAAGCATGGATCGCGGGCTAGACTATCTTGACCCCGAAACTCGTAGTCTCGCACTCTCATATTACGGCCGTTCCCTCCAATAGTCCCTTGTCTCCTTTCATTCTCACCTTCGGTAAGGTATGTTACCCAGCTTCTCAAACGTCACGTCTCTTGTTATTTAAAGCTCTATTATTTGTGCTTATGCTTGATTGCTAATATGTTATCGGTTTATGGTGTGTGCTTGTTCGGTGCTGTATGTGGATATGAATCGAATACGAAAAGATAATGAAGCGAATGAAAGGTATAGGCAAGGCGAAGCGTCAGTAGTGGCAAGCAGGGTACTTGGGGGTGGGAACAGGTGGGTAAATAAGAGAGATTCGGTTGGAAAGCAGGATGTGGTGGAGAGGGCGGTTTTTGCCGTCATGGGCAGTGGCTGTGGGAATAGTCGAAAAAATGTGTCGACTTGGAAATTGTGTTGTTGAGAATTAGGCGGTTAGTAGTTTTTTTTCGATTTTAAGTGTTAAAAACTTGCGTAGATAAAAAAAAAAGTCTAATTTTGTTTTCTCATTTGAGTGTGTGCAAGAAGAGGTTGTTTATTATGTATAGAACTGTAAGATAAGAAAATAAACTCATTTACAAACATAAAATTCAAAACTATGTCATTACTCATTTTGTTACAAGCAGCTGCTCAAATGGCCTGGGGTTATTTTGGTGCAGCCGTCGGAGCCGGCCTTGCTACCATCGGTGCGGGTCTTGGCATTGGTAAGATTGGTCAGGGCGCTATGGAAGGCATGGCACGCCAGCCCGAGGCGGGCGGCGACATCCGTTCGACCATGATTATCGCCGCCGCTCTGGTTGAAGGTGTTGCCTTCTTCGCAGTGGTTGTCTGCTTGCTGGTTGTCCTCAAGTAGCGTGCCGACGAAAGGAATAGGGTGTTGGCGCGATTGGCGCCAACGCCCTACTCTAAAAAGCTTAACAATTCTTTGTATTGAAACAACAAACTAAAGATAACTTAGATGAACAATCCGTTAATTAATCCTGGTCTGGGTACGTTCGTATGGATGCTTGTGTCGTTTGGCGTCCTGGTGTTTATACTCGGTAAATGGGGCTGGCCCATGTTGCTTAAGGCTTTGAAGAAGCGCGAGGAGGCGATTGCGGACTCGCTGAATGCTGCCGAGAAGGCTCGCGAGGAGATGAAACAGCTGGTGGCAAACAACGACGACTTGCTGCGTCAGGCCAAGGCAGAGCGCGATGAGATTCTTCGCAATGCCCGCTTGACGAGTGAGAAGATTGTCGAGGATGCCCGCTTAAAGGCTACCGAAGAGGCCGACCGCATCGTGGAAAGTGCTCGCGAGAATATCAATTACGAGAAATTGAAGGCTATGCACGACCTGAAGAACCAGATTGCATCGCTCTCAATTGATATTGCGGAGAAGTTGATGAAAGCTGAACTGAGCGACCGTCAGAAGGCCGACAGCCTGATTCAGCGCGAGCTGGAAAACGCCCACTTGAATTGAGAATTGAGAGTTGAGAATTGAGAAATGTGTTTTCGATTCTCAATTTAAAAGTTAGGATTTATGCAAGATTATAGAATCAATATTAATTATGCCAAGGCGCTGTTTATGCTAGCCGACGAGATGCAGGAGCAGGATCGTGTGGCGGAGGATATGCGACTGGTGAATAGTGTGTGTGCTGAGAATCACATGCTGAACACCGTGTTCCGCAATCCTGAGGTGAAGGCGTCGAAGAAGGTGGCGATAGTGAGTGATATCTTTGGGGCGCATGTGTGCAAGACCACGATGGCTTTCATTCAGTTTGTGGCGCAGAAGAAGCGTTCGGTGAATTTGAAGGGTATCAGTGCCGCCTACCTCGACCTCTATCGCGAGAGCCGCGGCATCGTCTTGTCGCAGATTACCACTGCCCAACCGGTAGACGAGGAGACTCGTGCCTTGGCCACAAAGGTGATAGCCGACTATACGCATAAGCAGGTGGAGCTGGTGGCCAAGACCGACCCGAAGATTATCGGGGGTATGGCTATGGAGTTCGACAACACCATGTATGATGCCCGTATCAGTACCTATCTGATGAAGTTGCGCCACGCGTTTGGCGAGAATGTGTACGAGAGCAAGTTGTAAGGAGAGGAAAGGAACATCACACGACAGCCATTGTGCAAGAAAGGATTCTCATTTTTGGAAAACAACAAATAAAAGGATAATATATGTCAGAAATTAAACCTGCCGAAGTATCGGCAATTCTGAAGAAACAGTTGGCGGACGTCGACCTCGACGTGGCGCTGGAAGAGGTGGGCACGGTGCTTACTGTCGGTGACGGTATCGCCCGTGTGTACGGCCTCAACAACGCCCAGTCGGGCGAGCTGGTGGAGTTCTCCACAGGCGAACAGGGCATTGTCCAGAACCTGGAAGAGGACAACGTGGGTGTGGTGATGTTGGCCGAGGCCAGCACCATCAACGAGGGCGACACCGTGAAGCGCACCAAGCGTATTGCCTCCATCAAGGTGGGTGAAGGCTTGGTGGGCCGTGTCATCAACACCATCGGCCAACCCATCGACGGTAAAGGTCCTGTCGAGGGTGAGCTTTTCGAAATGCCTATCGAGCGTAAGGCTCCTGGCGTTATCTTCCGTCAGCCAGTGGAACAGCCTCTGCAGACGGGTATCAAGGCTATCGACTCCATGATTCCTATCGGTCGCGGACAGCGTGAGCTGATTATTGGCGACCGCCAGACGGGTAAGACGGCTATTGCCATCGACACGATTATCAACCAGAAGAATTTCTATGATGCCGGCGACCCGGTGTATTGTATTTATGTGGCTTGTGGACAGAAAGGTTCGACAGTAGCCAATCTGGTGAAGAATTTGGAGGAGAAAGGTGCAATGGCCTATACTATCGTGGTGGCAGCTACGGCTTCCGACCCCGCTGCCATGCAGTTCTATGCTCCCTTCGCTGGTGCCGCTATCGGTGAGTATTTCCGCGACACGGGACGTAATGCCCTGGTGATTTACGACGACTTGAGCAAGCAGGCTGTCGCTTACCGTGAAGTCTCGCTGCTGCTGCGTCGCCCGCCGGGACGTGAGGCTTATCCAGGCGATGTGTTCTACCTGCACAGCCGCCTACTAGAGCGTGCTGCCCGCATCATCCAGAGCGACGAAATTGCCCGCCAGATGAACGACTTGCCTGCCTGTTTGAAGGACAAGGTGAAGGGTGGTGGCTCGTTGACCGCACTGCCAATCATCGAGACTCAGGCCGGTGACGTGTCTGCCTATATTCCCACCAATGTAATTTCGATTACTGATGGCCAGATATTCTTGGAGACCAACTTGTTCAACTCGGGTATCCGTCCCGCTATCAATGTGGGTATCTCGGTGTCGCGCGTGGGTGGTAAGGCACAGATTAAGTCGATGAAGAAGATTGCTGGTACGTTGAAGCTCGACCAGGCCCAGTATCGTGAGCTGGAGGCTTTCTCCAAGTTTGGTTCAGACTTGGATGCTGCTACGAAGGCAGTGCTCGACAAGGGTGCTCGCAACGTGGAAATCCTCAAGCAGCCCCAGTATACGCCTATGGCTGTGGAAGACCAGGTGGCCATTATCTACTGCGGTACCAAAGGTTTGCTGCAGAAGGTGCCAGTCGACCAAGTGCATAACTTCGAGACCGAGTTTCTCTTCTTCTTGCACCAGAACCATGCCTCTATCCTCGAAAACCTGCGCAAAGGAAAGCTGGAAGACCAGGATTTGGAGACATTGAAGAACGTGGCACTCGACATGGCCGGCAAGTACGCAAAGTAACTAATGCATACGCAGGGTGGGGTGCGATGGCACTCCTGTCGCACCCACTGCCTCTGCGCTAAATAATAACTATATGGCAAATCTAAAAGAAGTCCGTACCCGCATTGCATCGGTCAGTTCCACGCAGCAGATTACTTCGGCCATGAAGATGGTATCGGCTGCCAAGTTCCGCCGTGCGCAAAATGCCATCATTGGTATGAGACCCTATGCCAACCAATTGGGCGACATCGTGTCGGATATCGATACGGGTGATGGTGTGCT
Source organism: uncultured Bacteroidales bacterium (assembly GCA_947303735.1). Classification (GTDB taxonomy): domain Bacteria; phylum Bacteroidota; class Bacteroidia; order Bacteroidales; family P3; genus Colimorpha. Next base: position 21,502 of record CAMYZD010000009.1, read on the forward strand.
GACCCCATACCACGAGGTGCGCAAGTTGGAGAATGTGCTGTTGGTAGTGGTGACTTCCAACAAGGGTCTGTGTGGAGCCTTTAATAGCAACGTTATCAAGCAGGCACAGGCTCGGATAGAGTACTATAAGGCCAACGCCACGGCCGAACAGCCTGCCCATCTGAGCATGATGACTATCGGTAAGCGTTGCACCGAGTTTTTTGGCAAACGTTTCGACAATATCGTCGGCAGCTACGATGAGTTGTTGGACAATGCCTCGTTTGATGCAATCGCTACTTTGGCGGACGATATACTACAGCAGTATTGCGACAAGAAGTACGATCGTGTAGAGCTGATATATAACCAGTTCAAAAACTCTTTGGTTCAGATATTGATGACTGAGCAGTTCCTTCCGGTTGTGGCCAATAGTGCCAGCGGAAAAGGCAACACAGCCGTGAAACAGATGGCTAACGACTATATCTTTGAGCCATCGAAAGAGGCGATATTGGCTGAGATTATCCCCCTCACGCTTCGGTCGCAGTTCTACAGGGTGGTGCTGGATTCGCTTGCCTCGGAGCATGGAGCACGCATGAATGCGATGCAGAAGGCTACCGACAATGCCACAGAGTTGCTCAAGGAATTGCGCCTGAGCTACAATAAGGCTCGACAGGCAGCCATCACCAACGAGATTATAGAAATTGTAAGTGGCTCTGAGGCATTAAAGGGTTAATATTAATGTAGATGTCTCACACTTCTTTTTGGTAGGTGGCATGCGGGTTTTACCTGTGTGCCACTTTCCAATGAACAGGATGAAATATAATATTGCATATAATATAAAGCATAATACAATGAAGAGAATTAGTTTGTTCTTGATTATGATGATAGGGCTGGGCAGCATAATGGCGGCACCTGTCAATTCCCGTACAGCCCAACGTGTGGCTGAGAATTTTTGGAAAGGGTTGACCCACAAGGTTGCCAATATTGAACTGGTGGAGGAAGTTTCTTTCAACCATCTGTATGTCTTCCATGTCAACCAGTCAGAAGGTTTTGTGATAGTGGCAGCCGACGACCGTGCCTGCCCCATCTTAGCCTACGGCACCGACGAGGTGGTAGGTGACATGGGCCCCGAGACCCGTTTTTGGCTTGGACAGTATGAAGGTGAGATAGCGGCACTGGCAGCCGGCACCTTGCTCAACGAGGATATTCTGCTGGCAGACTATATTGCACAGCAGTGGAACCGCCTGCTGGCAGGCGAATGGCAACAACCCAAGAGTGGCAACATGGTGCCTGCCATGCTTACTACCCGTTGGAACCAGAGTCCTTATTACAACTATTACTGCCCTCAGGGATGCCCTGCAGGTTGTGTGGCTACTGCTGTGGCGCAGGTGATGAAATATTGGAACCATCCAGTCAGAGGTACTGGCTACCACTACTATAATACCTCATATGGCACGTTGTCGGCCCAATTCGATACCACCTATTACGACTGGGCACACATGCCCAACTCAATTTCTAGCTCTAGCACAGAGCAGGAAGTCCATGCGGTGGCTTTGTTGAGCTACCATGTGGGTGTCGCTGTGGAGATGAACTATGAGCCCGATGGTAGCGGTGCAAGCTTGGTGGGCTACGGATATGGCGCTTCGGCACAGAATGCGCTGAAATCATTCTTTGGCTATTCCAACTCCTTGCATGGCGCCTACCGTAGTGAGTATACCGATGGTCAGTGGGTGCAGATGCTCAAAGACGAGTTGGATGCAGGTCGACCGGTCCTATATGCTGGATATGACAATTCTGCCGGACACGCCTTCGTGTTCGACGGCTACAATAGCAGCAACCAGTTCCATGTCAATTGGGGTTGGGGTGGCTCATACAACGGCTACTATGCAGTGGGCGCGCTCAATCCTGGTGGTGGCGGCGTGGGAACCAACACCTCTAACACTTTCAATTACTCCAATCAGATTCTAGTCGGTGTGAAGCCCCAGCCGCGTCTGGGCGCCAACCCTACTACACTCTCTTTCCCTGCAGCTGGTGGTTCGCAGATAATTGCTATTACCAGCAACTATGGTGATACGACCAGTTGTGTTTTCACCAGCAGCGATTCTTGGTTTTATAACAATCCAGTCTACCATTCCGGTAGTGGTAACGGAGCTACTACCAATGTGACCGTCACGGCTTTCGCAAACAATAGTGGTCACGATCGGACGGGTATCCTTACTGTAGTTCAGGGTAGTAATACACTTGAAATACCGGTGCAACAATTTACATGCGCTACAGAAGATATGTGCACCCTCACCGTGGGGGCCTACGACAGGAGCGGCGATGGCTGGAACGGGGCCCGACTTACTTTAGCCTCTACCTCTGGAGCTGTCTTTGGTGAGATGACCATGGCAGACGGGTCGTATAGTATTCTGCAATATTCGGTTTGCCCCGACACGGTGTTGGCTATCTGGCACAGGGGGGCAAACGACGCGGCATGTAGTTTCTTTGTGGAGAATGGATCGGGAGTGGTGTTGCTCAACCATGTGACGGGTACCGCCATTAGTGATGGCGACACTTTTGTCATAGTCCATCCGTGTCAGGACACGGGCGGACTCGATCCCATCAACTTCAGCGTCGATGTGACAATCAACGATACTACTCGAGGCAGTGTGGAGGGAATTAGCGACAGCGTTGCTTTTGGCGAGAGCTTGTCGCTCACAGCTTTAGCTAACGAGGGCTATCGTTTCACCCGATGGAATGATGGCTCGGTTACCAATCCGCGCACGCTTACAGTCCTTGCCGACCGTACCCTCACAGCCCGTTTTGATGATTTGGGAAGAGATACCCTGCATTATGATAATGGCACTTATGCCTCGGCTTATGGTGGTGAGGACGGGACCCATTGGGGTATTTGTATTCCCGTTTCTAATTTGGTGGGACATACCTCGCTCGAGAGTATCAAATTCTATAATGTGCAGACGGGCAATCTCACCCTCAACGTGCATCAGGGCGATTTTCCCAAGCATATCAATCTGGTCTACACCAAGACGTTTTACCTAAATCGTCAGTCCCGTTACCGCTGGGTGGAACAAAGGCTGGATTCGTTGCTGGCTCTTGATTACAGCAAGCCCCTTTGGATAACGCTCAACTATTCGGGCAGTGGGGCACCTGCCTGCGCCTCAGCCTGGTGCGGTAATGATGCTGGAGCTTGGTATTCCGACAATGGAATCATCTGGGGACCTCTCGCCAACGAGGGTATCAGGGCTACCTGGATGTTGCGTGCATACTTGCCGTATGACGCATCGGAGTATACGCTCAACGTCTCTTCCAACAACAGAAAGTGGGGAACTGCCACGGGTGGCGGATTGTACCATTATGGCGAAGGGGCAACCCTAGTTGCCACTCCCAAGGAAGGCTATCATTTTGAAAAGTGGAGTGATAATAATATCGAGAATCCCAGGACCTTCTATGTGAAGGGTGATCAGAGTATTCGTGCCATCTTTGCCGAAGGCGAGGTGGGTATTGACAACGCTATACCCGACAACGTGGTGATGTATGTCGAGGGACGGACTCTTTTCATCCGTGGTGCCGAAGGCCATAGCATCTTTGTTTACGATGCCCTGGGACGCCAAGTGTACGGCTCCGACAATCATCAGGCCATTTCCATATCCCTGCCGGCTGCTGGTGTCTATGTGGTGAGATACGACAATCGAGCCATTCGCAAGGTGGTCACCCACTAGCCATTACGACTAATAATTAATATTCTTATAACATCATGGAAAAGAAACAAAACTACACAATCCCCATTATTGTGATGTTCTTGCTATTCTTTATGATAGCATTCGTCACTAACTTTGCCGGGTCGATGGGTGTCATCGTCAAGAACCAGTTCGGCACTAGCAACGCTATCGCCCAGTTGGGTACCCTTGCCAACTTCATTGCTTACGCCTGTATGGGCATCCCTGCGGGCATCATCCTGCGTCGTAAGGGATATAAGTTCACCTCACTCCTTGCCGTCACCGTCGGTTTTATTGGCGTTGGCATACAGTTCCTGTCGGGCTATGCCGGCAGCTTTGCCGTCTATGTGATAGGCGCTTTGGTGGCTGGTTTTTCCATGTGCCTGCTCAATATCGTGGTCAACCCCATGCTGAACACCTTGGGCGGAGGTGGTAACCGTGGCAATCAGCTTATCCAGTGGGGTGGTACTCTCAACTCTACAGGTGGCACCCTTGCACCCATTTTGCTGGGCTACCTCATCGGTGGTGCCGTCGATAAGGCCAACGTTAGCGACGCCGCCCCTGCCATGATTATTGCCATGGCTATCTTCGCAGTTGCATTTGTGGTTATTGTGCTCACCAAGATTCCCGAGCCCCATCTCGAAACCCGCGAGATGCGTGCCGCAAAAACCCGCGACACTCATTCTCCTCTGAGTTTCCGTCATTTCGTGCTGGGAGCTATCGCCATCTTCTTCTATGTGGGGGTTGAGGTAGGTATTCCCAATACTGCCAACCTCTACATGACTACCGCCACCTCGGGCGGTGGTCTTGGACTGGGTGCCGACTTGGCAGGCTGGTTCATTGGTGCTTACTGGTTCCTGATGCTCTGCGGGCGCTTCATCGGTGGCGTGCTGGGTGGCAAGGTCTCTTCGAGGGCTATGCTTTCCACCACCGCCATCATAGCCATCTGCTTCCTGTTGTGCCTTATCTTTATTCCCACCACGTCCACCATTCACCTGCATGGTGCCGATGTGCCGTTGAAGATTGCCTTCGCCACCCTGTGCGGCTTATGCACATCTGTGATGTGGGGTGCCGTCTTCAACCTCTCGACCGAGGGCTTGGGAAAATATACACCCATGGCTAGCGGCATTTTTATGACCTTGGTCTGCGGTGGAGGTATCCTGCCTTTCTTCCAGAATATGCTTGCTGACGGAATTGGCTTCGTGGGTAGCTACTGGTTGGTCATTCTGGGCTTTGTCTATATTCTCTTCTATGCCCTCTTCGGAAGTCGTAATGTCAATACCGATATTCCTGTCGAATAGGCTATAGAAAGAGTCTTTATGCAAACGTCCGTAACCCCCATGGGTCGCGGACGTTTTTTTGTGGAGCTGTTCTTCTTGGACCTAATTCTCAAGCCTCTTGTGTGTCTCGGAGACTGAATCGGAGCATAGAGTCGATTGACACAAGGTGCTGGTCAACCAGCACTCGTAGTTGTTGGCGTACCTTCTCCTCGTCAATATCTCCCACTAGGTCTATAAGCTCTTCTGCCCGGCAAGGTTTCTCCTTCAATAGAAGTAGCAGTCTGTCTCGTAGTGACTTGATGTGGTCAGATTCGGTCTTCTTGTGCTGTAGGCAATAGTCGCAGTGGCCGCAGGGGAGTGAACCCGTCTCGCCAAAATAGTTAAGTAGCATCTGGCTCCGGCATGCTTGGTCGCTGAGGACGTAATGACGAATGGCTTCAATACGTTCTGTGGCATGTTGTTTCAGTTGGTTGTAGTTGCTCTCGGTGAGGTAAAGGTTGTTGGCATCGATGCGAGGCGAGGTGAAGACTATCTGTGGCCGCGTATGGCGGGGGCGGTACATTATAGCTCCGAGTGCATCAATATGTAACAACATGTTGACTATCTGTTGTGGCTCGTAGTACAACCGTCGGGCAAGGGCTTTCTCGGAGATTGGAACAAAGTCGCTGAACAGTCCTCCATACATACGCAGCAACAGGGCCACTAGGTCGCTGTATCGGGGTTGGTTGACTTGGAATCTGTATATCTCTTCACGATTGGTGGGGATGTATACGCGCGACTGGGACTCGTCTGGCTCTGGGAGGGCAATCAAGCCCTCGCGTTCTAGCAAACGTGCAGCACTGAAGAACTCGAGCACGTCTAATCGGTAGGTGCTACATAGGGCTTCGTAGTCGAAGTCGAAAGTACAGTCTGTTCCCGAACCGATGGGCAACTGATAGTAGTTGCAGATAGCACGGTAGATGTTGGCTATGCGCTTGGGGGTGGGGTAGCTGGACTCGAAATTGTGTTGCAGGGTGTCCAGGTCGGTATCGTCGTAGAGCATCACAGCGTACGCCTTCTTGCCGTCTCTACCTGCCCGTCCGGCCTCCTGGAAATAGGCTTCCACAGAGGAGGGTATGTCCAGATGGACAACATAGCGCACCCTTGGATTGTCTATGCCCATGCCGAAAGCATTGGTGGCTACGATGGTTTGCACTTCGCCCTGCATCCAACGTCGTTGGGCGTTATCGCGCTCTTTGGGCTCCAGTCCGGCGTGGTAGTAGGTGGAGCTTATGCCGAGGGCAGCCAGTTGGTCAGCAATCTCACGGGTGCGTCGACGGTTGCGGACGTACACGATGCCACACCCTCCTACATTGCGGGCGATGCGAACCAGCCTTCCCATCTTGTCTGTCTCCCGAAACACCATGTAGGCCAAATTGGGGCGATGGAAACTAGATTGGAAGCATTGGCTGGAGGAGCTAAAAAGGAGCTGCTGTTGGATGTCCTTGGCCACTAGCGGTGTGGCGGTGGCTGTCAGGGCTAAGATGGGTGTACCTGGGTGGTATACCCTAATCTTGCCTATCTCTAGATAGGAGGGGCGGAAGTCATATCCCCATTGTGAGATGCAGTGGGCCTCGTCTACGGCAATAAAGGAGACCTTCATCTGCCTGTAGTGTTCTATGAACACCTGTTGGCCCAGTCGTTCTGGAGAGACATATAGCAGCTTGATTTTTCCATGGATACACTTGTTGTAAAGTATCTCTTGCTCAATTCCGGTGAGACCCGAAACAAGGCATGCCGCTGGGATGCCGCGGTTGCTGAGTTGCTGCACCTGATCCTTCATTAGCGAGATGAGAGGCGACACTACAAGGCAGAGTCCCTCCTGTAGTAGCGCAGGCAGTTGGTAGCAGATAGATTTGCCCCCGCCTGTGGGCAAGAGAGCTAACGTATCGCGCCCCTGCAAGAGCGAGTCGATAATCTCTTCTTGCAGGGGGCGAAAGGAGTCGTAACCCCAATATTTTTTCAGTACCTCTAGCTTGTCAGTACCGTTCTTCATGGATGTTTTGAAGCCGGGTGGCTCATCCCTTAAAGGCTATCTGATCAGGGTGATGGCGCCGCGCTGGGTGACGATGTCCTCGGTGCCGGGGCGGCGGTAGGTGATGACGTAGACGTAGGTGCCTTGCGGGCACTTGATGCCCTCGGTGGAGTTGCCGTCCCACTTGAAGTGCAGGTCGTTGGAGGTGAATATCTGTCTGCCTGCGCGGTCGTAGATGAAGACGGAGAAGTTCTCCTGCTCGTTGGCGGTGTAGATCTGGAAGGTGTTGTTGTCGGGTCTTTCGGGGGTGAAGACGTTGGGGGCGAAGAAGGTGAACTGGGTCACGGGGAGCTTGAGCGAGGCGGTGTCGGAGCACTCGAGGTCGTTGTAGGCGACGAGTGTGACGTTGACCGAGTCGGCCGAGACCTCGCCGAAGTTGTGGCTGCAGGGGGAAGTGGTCTCCTCGGCGATGCCGTCCTCGAAGTGCCACACGCGGCGAACGCTGTAGGGCGAGGCGTCGGTGAAGGTGACGACAGGGTTGTCAGAGTCCACGAAAGTCGGGTAGTATTCGACGGTGGCGACGGGTATCTGGTGTACGTTGATGGTTTCGGTGAGTGGGCTGGCGTTGCAATCGTTGGTGCCGTGGCCTATCAGGGTGTAGGTGGTCGTCTGGTGAGGTGTGACGATGATGGTGTCGGGGCCGTGGCCTGTCTCGTCGAGCAGCATGTCGAGCGAGGAGTCGGCGGGCGATGCGGTCCAGGAGTAGCTGTAGGCGGCTTCGGCGGTGAGGGTCACCTCGTCACCGTCGCACATGTCGTGGCGCGAGATAGAGAGGCGCGGGTTGACGCGGTAGGCGTTGACGCTGTCCCATGCAACGCACTGCTTGCGGCTGATAACCTTGACGTAGTACTTGCAGGTGTCGTCGTAGGGGAGGACGCGCAGTGTCGGGCCCTCGGCTATTTGGTTGGTGCCCTCCAGCTCACGGTACCAGCGGTAGTTGCAGCCCTCGGTCTCGGTGGAGACGGTGATGTCGGTCTGCTGACCGTTGCACACCACGGTGTCGCCGGTGACAAGTAGGTCAGGGTGCTGGAACACCTCGATGGTGTCGAAGGCGCTGGCGGTGCACCAGATGGTGTCGTAGAAGTTGACGGAGTCGTGGGTGAAGAGCCCGTTGTAGACGCGCAGCTCCACGGGATTCTTAAACTCGGTGAACATCCGGGTAATCGTCTGGTGGTTGTTGCTCCGGTTACCCATTATGGTATCTACGTGGTCGGGATAGTAAAGCATCCAGTCGCGGCGGCGGCAGTTGGGGGTGGCGTCGGTGAGCTGGACCATCTCTGAGTCGCACACCTCGCGGGCGGAGGGCTCGAGGACGGGATGGGGTCTGCAGAGGGTGGAAATCCTATAGGTGGCGTCGCTGTAGCACTCGTGGTCGTCGCGGTTGTAGGAGCGCATCTTGACGGCGTAGAGGCCGCAGGTGTCGAATTGGTATCTGAGGATGCCGCCCACGATAGAGTCGACGACTGGAGTGTTGGGGTTGGAACCCGAGTAGACCCACCACTTGGTGATGGAGGTGTCGCAGCCGTTCAAGTCGTTGGGGACATAGCTCTTGTTGGTGAGTTTCACGCCGCTGTCGCAGTCCTTGAGCGAGTCGATGGAGATCAAAGGCTTGGTGTTCTGGACACGCACGTAGACGTTGGAGGTGAAGGGCTTGGCGGGGTCCATGGCCGAGGTCATGTCGCAGCGGAACACCATGTTGTCGGTGAGGTAGGAGGAATCGGGCGACACCTGGATGCGGAAGTCTTCGACCTGGCAGTCGTAGTGGGAGCTGTCGGGGCCGCTGGTCAGAGGCTGCCATGTGACCGAGGCGGGGATGTTGGCAAGGCTGCCGATAAGGTGTCCGTCAGTATTACTGCGGTACCACGCATAGTAGGACAGGCCAGTTGGGGCCTCGAGGGTCTGCACGGTAGTGGTCTCACCGGCGGGGCAGCCCGAGGTCTTAATGTCCATGGCCTGGCAGTCGCCCGAGACATAGCAGTAGCCGTAGTGTCCACCCCAGCCACAGTCTCCTATAAATACTTCCACGCGCACTTGCTCATAAAGGTATTTCATCAGGTTGATGGCCACCTTGTTCCAGTCGCGATAGAAACCGCCAGAATAACTGTGCCAGCCGTTCACGCCATTTTGTGCATCAGTACTCGAAACGGCGTAACAGAGTGTATCGGATATCTGTTGCCATTGCCCCGCGCTATTCTGTTTGGAAACGCGGATGACGAATGCAGGGTCATATCCGGCACCGTGTCCGGGGGCTTGCACTACGATGCTATAATAAATAAAAAGTAAGGCATTTTGTACACGGACATTCATCGTGTAGTACAAAGCTTCTGCTCCATAGCTGGTTTGGCAATTACCCAAACGGATTGACTTCGTGATTGTAGGGTCGTATCCGGTCGGGCAGTATGGTAGTTGGTAACTTACCAAGGGGTCCTTGCCTATCTGCGTACCTGTGCCGGGACCGTCCGTGTTCGACATGATGCGGTAGTGGTTGCTGGGGCTGAGTGAGGCACCACAGTAGCTGCTTCCGCCACCGTCGGTAGCTGACGCCATCTGGCTTGCAGGGATGATGTCACTTGTCAGGTTGATGCCGGTTTGTCCAGTAAGAGCGTTAGGCTCACACGACGATGAGGGTTTGCTTCCTGTCTGGCCGGAATAGAAGCCCACGAACGTTCCTGCGGAGGCACCTGCGGTAAACGACGACGGGTTTTTCAAGCCCGGGCAGGGTGAATTGGGCTGACCCATCAACACAACTCCATACAGGATGGCGAATATAAGAATGATTGATTTTTTCATGGTATATGTTTCTTATTATTATCTGATCAGGGTGATGGCGCCGCGCTGGGTGACGATGTCCTCGGTGCCGGGGCGGCGGTAGGTGATGACGTAGACGTAGGTGCCTTGCGGGCACTTGATGCCCTCGGTGGAGTTGCCGTCCCACTTGAAGTGCAGGTCGTTGGAGGTGAATATCTGTCTGCCTGCGCGGTCGTAGATGAAGACGGAGAAGTTCTCCTGCTCGTTGGCGGTGTAGATCTGGAAGGTGTTGTTGTCGGGTCTTTCGGGGGTGAAGACGTTGGGGGCGAAGAAGGTGAACTGGGTCACGGGGAGCTTGAGCGAGGCGGTGTCGGAGCACTCGAGGTCGTTGTAGGCGACGAGTGTGACGTTGACCGAGTCGGCCGAGACCTCGCCGAAGTTGTGGCTGCAGGGGGAAGTGGTCTCCTCGGCGATGCCGTCCTCGAAGTGCCACACGCGGCGAACGCTGTAGGGCGAGGCGTCGGTGAAGGTGACGACAGGGTTGTCAGAGTCCACGAAAGTCGGGTAGTATTCGACGGTGGCGACGGGTATCTGGTGTACGTTGATGGTTTCGGTGAGTGGGCTGGCGTTGCAATCGTTGGTGCCGTGGCCTATCAGGGTGTAGGTGGTCGTCTGGTGAGGTGTGACGATGATGGTGTCGGGGCCGTGGCCTGTCTCGTCGAGCAGCATGTCGAGCGAGGAGTCGGCGGGCGATGCGGTCCAGGAGTAGCTGTAGGCGGCTTCGGCGGTGAGGGTCACCTCGTCACCGTCGCACATGTCGTGGCGCGAGATAGAGAGGCGCGGGTTGACGCGGTAGGCGTTGACGCTGTCCCATGCAACGCACTGCTTGCGGCTGATAACCTTGACGTAGTACTTGCAGGTGTCGTCGTAGGGGAGGACGCGCAGTGTCGGGCCCTCGGCTATTTGGTTGGTGCCCTCCAGCTCACGGTACCAGCGGTAGTTGCAGCCCTCGGTCTCGGTGGAGACGGTGATGTCGGTCTGCTGACCGTTGCACACCACGGTGTCGCCGGTGACAAGTAGGTCAGGGTGCTGGAACACCTCGATGGTGTCGAAGGCGCTGGCGGTGCACCAGATGGTGTCGTAGAAGTTGACGGAGTCGTGGGTGAAGAGCCCGTTGTAGACGCGCAGCTCCACGGGATTCTTAAACTCGGTGAACATCCGGGTAATCGTCTGGTGGTTGTTGCTCCGGTTACCCATTATGGTATCTACGTGGTCGGGATAGTAAAGCATCCAGTCGCGGCGGCGGCAGTTGGGGGTGGCGTCGGTGAGCTGGACCATCTCTGAGTCGCACACCTCGCGGGCGGAGGGCTCGAGGACGGGATGGGGTCTGCAGAGGGTGGAAATCCTATAGGTGGCGTCGCTGTAGCACTCGTGGTCGTCGCGGTTGTAGGAGCGCATCTTGACGGCGTAGAGGCCGCAGGTGTCGAATTGGTATCTGAGGATGCCGCCCACGATAGAGTCGACGACTGGAGTGTTGGGGTTGGAACCCGAGTAGACCCACCACTTGGTGATGGAGGTGTCGCAGCCGTTCAAGTCGTTGGGGACATAGCTCTTGTTGGTGAGTTTCACGCCGCTGTCGCAGTCCTTGAGCGAGTCGATGGAGATCAAAGGCTTGGTGTTCTGGACACGCACGTAGACGTTGGAGGTGAAGGGCTTGGCGGGGTCCATGGCCGAGGTCATGTCGCAGCGGAACACCATGTTGTCGGTGAGGTAGGAGGAATCGGGCGACACCTGGATGCGGAAGTCTTCGACCTGGCAGTCGTAGTGGGAGCTGTCGGGGCCGCTGGTCAGAGGCTGCCATGTGACCGAGGCGGGGATGTTGGCAAGGCTGCCGATAAGGTGTCCGTCAGTATTACTGCGGTACCACGCATAGTAGGACAGGCCAGTTGGGGCCTCGAGGGTCTGCACGGTAGTGGTCTCACCGGCGGGGCAGCCCGAGGTCTTAATGTCCATGGCCTGGCAGTCGCCCGAGACATAGCAGTAGCCGTAGTGTCCGTACTGGACGCAGTCGCCGATATACATCTCTATGCGCACCTGCTCATAAAGGTATTTCATCAGGTTGATGGCCACCTTGTTCCAGTCACGATAGAAACCACTGCCACCGCTGCCTGAGTAGCTGTGCCAGCCGTTCACGCCATTGTTCAGACCGTGAGTGGAGACAGCATAGCAGAGGGTGTCGCTTATCTGTACCCATTGACCGCTGCTGTTCTGCTTGGTCACACGGATCACGAACGACGGGTTGCCGTCCGTTCCATGCGTGGGAGCCTGTGCCACGATGCTATAGTAGACAAACAACAATGCGTTCTGCACACGCACGTTCATTGTGTAGTACAGTGCCTCGGCATGTTTGTCAGTCTGGCAGTTGCCCAAGCGTATCGACTTATTGATAGTGGGGTCAAATTCGGAGGGAACGTAGGGTAGTTGGTAGCTCACTAAGGGGTCTTTGCCCATCTGCGAGCCTGTGCCGGGTCCGTCTGTGTTGGACATGATGCGGAACTGATTGCTGGGGTTGAGCGTCGAGCCACAGTAACTGCTACTGCCGTTATCGGTAGTAGCAGCCAGCTGGCTGGCGGGAATAATGTCGCTGGTCATGGTCACACCCGTGGCGCCGGTCAGTGAGTTAGGGGATTGCGAAATCTTTTCTCCCGTCTGTCCAGAATAGAATCCCACATACGTTCCCGCAGAGGAGCCTGAGGTAAACGATGCCGGGTTCTTCAGGCCGGGGCATGGCGAATTGGGCTGTCCCATCAAGGTGGCCCCACACAGAATGACGATTAGCAGTGCGATTGTCTTTTTCATATTGTTCGATTTTTCTTAGTTCTTTAATAATTAGGGTTGGCTAAAAAGTCTTTTTCCCCTTTTGATTCGCCTATATAGACTGAAAAAGTGCTATTTTGTTGCAATTTTAACATTGAAAAAGTGTTAAACTTTCTTAATGGTATTATTATGTATTATATATTAGTGAGTTGTGTCGACCGAGGGTTGCTACTATTGTTAAAAAGCCAGCAGTGGGTTGTCTGCTGGCTTTGGTGGGAGTAATTGGGTTCGAACCAATGACCTTCTGCTTGTAAGGCAGACGCTCTGAACCAACTGAGCTATACTCCCTTAGATGTTGAAAGAGCTTGTTTCGGCCTCGTCAAATGATTTGCAAAGATACGAATTTTTTGTTACATAGCAACTATTTTTTTTACTTATCGCGAAAATAATCGTACTTTTGCACTCCGTTAGTACTAAAAGTTAACCTATGGACAACTCACCACTGCTTACACTCTCAGCACTTTGTATGTTTGCTCTCGCTGTTGCGGGCTGCTCGCACTCTTCCGTCCCCGACGGTGTCATGACGGAACCTCAAATGGTCGATTTCCTCGAGCAGGCCTACCTCTTGGAAGGTTTTTATGCCGTCGAAACCAATTATCATTACGACACGCTGCATCCACAGATGAAGGCTTCCTACGACAGCCTGTTCGCCTCGAGCGGCGTCACTCGCGAGATGTATGAGCGCAGCGTTGACTGGTATGCACACCATGCCGACCGCTATGAGCGGGTGTACGACTCGGTGCTGGCTCGCATCGACCGTAAGCTGGCTGAGGAGTAGGCTTTGTGCCTCACTCCCCAGTGCCTTGAATCTCCTTTTTCTTCAGGTGGTTCTCTCTCAATGCCTTGATATCCTCGTCGGGGAGGATGCGTGGCCCTTGGTCGTTCGAGGGCAATTGGGGCACGTTCAGCACCTCGTGAACCTGCCATTTGCGGTCGCGTTTCACTAGGTTGATGGAACCGTCCTGCTCAACAGAAGGCGTGCTCTTGTGGAAGGCGGCGGTGGCGGTGGTGTCGTCGGTAACGACAATCTGGCCTATTGTGATGGTGGCAGGAATGTTGTTGCTGTATACGCTTGAGTCGGTATGTGCCATCACCTGTTCAAAAAAGGCGAGTGTAATGTCGCAAGTCTCCTTCGACGAATACTGTCGTGCTTCGGTGGGGCGGTAGTTGCCCATCGCATCGAGGTAGCCCTGCGCGCATTGGCGTATCTGCTCCTCGTCGTTGGTGCATGCCGTCAGCAGCACGGCGGCACCTGCCAGTAGTAGTGTTCTGTGTAGTTTCATAATGTTGGAAATAATGAGAGAGTGCCGTTAGGGCACTCTCTCAAATGGAACCATATATTCAAACGATATTAGTTCTTTTTAAAAGCATCGGCAGCACTAGGTTTGCCGATAGGATTCGAGGTCTTTGCGCTAACGCTATTGCCTTCGCCCTTTTTCAGATCATCTTTCACCTCTTCGACGCTCTTTTTGGTCGTAGGGATGTTTTTGCGGGTAACCGAAGTGGGCTTTTCTTCCTTTTTAGTAGTGGTCTTCTTCTTGGCAGTGGCAGCCTTCTTCACAACGGGCTGTTCCACCACGGGGGTGTCCACCACGGGCAAGGTGTCGATAAGTTCCTCAACAACGGTAGTGTCGATAGGAACCACGGTGTCAACCAGCTCGGCGGGAGCGTTGTTGTTGCAGGCAACCATCAGGCCGCAAGCAGCCACGGCGAGAGCCGCAATTCTAATCTTTTTCATTACGTTGAAAGAATTGAATGGTTAATGGTTATTTCTTGATGTTCATTTTCTTGAAAGCAGCCTTACCGTAGGGCTCGAAGACAAAGTTGGTAATGGTGGCAGCGAGGGTGGCGGTGGTGCACTCCTCAATGGTCTGGGCACCGTTACCAACCATGTCGGTGAGATAGTACATGGTAACGGAAGTAGTCATGCTCATCTTGAGGGCGGTCAGGTCGAGCTCGGTGCAGTTCATGTTGTCCA
>CAMYZD010000010.1 GCA_947303735.1 uncultured Bacteroidales bacterium
TAAATAAATTATTGTATATCAAACATATAAATCAAATATTTCCGAAGTATTGTTCTTATCAAATTAAAAATTAAGAATTAAAAATTAAAATTGGCTGACGCGTTCATTTGTCTAATCACTAATCACCAATCACCAAATCTCGTGTCACAGGTCACAGGTCACTGGTCACTCAAAAACACTGATCACTCAAAAGCTACTAAATGAAAACAATTTCTCAGAATTAATATTTTTTTTGTATTTTTGTCATTTGATGCAAAAGCCTCACACTCCCCTTATCCACAGACAGACAGATAGATAAGGTGAGTGTTATAATTTATTTATAGTATAAAAATACATATATGAAGAGATTAATACTGTTTTTTTTAACCCTCATCGTCATGGGAAGCGGCCTTAAAGCCTCCCCTATCGATTCGAGTATGGCACTGCGCGTGGCACAAAATTTCTGCCTAATGCAAGGCGTGGACGATATGAAGTTGGTAAACATCACTTCCCAGCTGCCTTTCAGCGAGTTTTATACCTTTGTGGGTGAGAATGGCAAGGGATTCGTATTGGTTTCGGCCGATGATTGTGTGATACCCGTCCTAGGTTTTTCGTCCGATGGCATCTTTGCCACGAATGATATGCCCGACCATGTGCTGGACTGGCTCAGAGACTACGAAGACCAAATCCGTTTCTACCGAGACCTTTCGGCAAACGGCATCCATTCGTCGGCCGATGAAGCAGAAAACAATGTAAAAGCCGAGTGGGACCGACTGCTCTCAGACGAGCCGCCCACGCCGCCACAGTACACCTCTGTAGACCCCCTCATCACCACCAAATGGGGTCAGCAGTCGTATTATAATACCCTTTGCCCCTACGATAGCATAGCGGGCATCCGTTCGCCGGCTGGCTGTGTGGCCATTGCCGCCGCCCAGGTGATGAAATATTGGAGCCACCCGGCCACAGGCCACGGCTTTCACTCATACAACTGTTCCTTCTATGGACCCCAAAGCGCCAGCTTTGGTACCACCAGCTACGCTTGGAGCAACATGCCCGACAGCCTCACCTCGTCGAGCAGCACCACCGAAATCAATGCTGTGGCCACTTTGATATACCACGTCGGGGTAGCAGTAGATATGCTCTACGGTCATGGTGCCAATTCGAGCAGCGGTGCCTATAGCTACAACGAAGGCGGCCAAACCATCAACTATGGTACAACCCTTACCCCCTCGACCGAGAACGCCCTACGCTATTACTTCAAATATCGCAGCAACTGCCACCACATCGCTTATAGCGATTTCACCAACGCCGACTGGATTGGGATCATGCAGAACGAGCTGAACAACAGCCGACCCATCATATATTCGGGACGAGACACGGCGAGCGGTCACAGCTTCGTGTGCGACGGATACAACAACGCTGGCCAGTTTCACTTCAACTGGGGATGGCGCGGATATTACGACGGTTACTTTGCCATAGGCAGCATCAACCCCGTAGCGGGCGGCACAGGAGGAACGGGCTCGCGTTCGTACAACCTGAAGAACGTAGCCATCGTGAGCATACGCCCCAACGACTACTTCGGCGATACCACCTATGTGTCGGCCACCGTGAACACCAGCGGCATCGGTTATGGCACAGTGACGGGAGGCGGCAACTACACCGGCACCAACAGTACGCTGGTGACCCTCAACGCCACCGCCGCTTCGGGCTGTAGGTTTGCGGGCTGGACCGATGGCTATTGGTATAGCCCCCGTACCTTCTACGCCAACGGAGGCACCTACAACTACCGTGCGAACTTCCAACCCCTCAGTGGCGACACGCTGGGGTATAGCAACACCCGCTTCCTGTGCAATTACGGAGCCTCTGGCACCACCATCTGGGGCATCAAGATTCCCGCCGCCAACCTGACCGCGGGGCACGACCTAACTCGAATTCTATTCTACCTCAGCAAGGTGGGCAGCTACACGCTCAAAGTCTATAAGGGCAGCACCTCTTCGCCCACACTGGTCCACACCCAGTCGTTCACAGCCACCAGCACCCTAGTCAACAACTGGTGCCACCTCAACCTCTCCTCCAACGTTCCCATTGATGGCACACAGCCCATTTGGATCATGCTGGAGAGCTCAGCCTCTTATCCAGCCGCCTGCAGCTACAATGCCTGCAACAACGACAGCCGTGTGTGGGGCAGCTCCTTCGGCACCCTCTCGGCCAACTTCAGCTTCATGATATGGGGAGTCTTCACCAACGGTAGCGGCTCGGGCACCACCTATGGCGACACCGTGTCGTATTGCGACACAGCCCCCTACACCACCGCCATGGGCATGGGCACCGCATCGCCCTTCGACTGGGCCGTGAAACTGCCCGCCACCATGGTGCGCCATAGAAACTATGTGAGCGATGTGATGCTATACGTCCCTAGCGCCGGCACCTACACCCTCAACATCTACCGCGGCAGTGCCACCACCTCGGTCACGAAGGTAGCCACCCAAACCGCCACCTTCACCAGCAGCGCCGTGGGCAGCTGGCAGACACTCCACCTTGCCACCCCCGTGGCCACCAACAACACCATGCCCATCTGGATTGCCTTCCACACCGACAACATAGCCTACCCTGCCGCCTCGTGTGCCTACATGGGCGACAGCAACAGCTGCCTCGTATCGACCGACAGCTGCAACTCGTGGATATCGCAGAATACTCTCAGCGGAGGACTGGTCAACCGCTCGTGGATGATACGCGCCATACTGTCGGACGATGCCTCGCAATCGGTCATCATCAACGGCCCCACCTCAGTAGGTGTCGGCATTCCTGCCACCTACATGGCCGCCGGCCCTAGCTCAGCCACCTACAACTGGACCCTGACCGGAGCCGCCCACACCTCGTCCTCGGGCAATGTAGCCACCGCCACATGGGTCACGCCCGGCACATACAATGTCGTCGTCACTGCCAACCTGAGCGGCACCCTGCTGCGCGACACCCTGCCCGTCACCGTATTCGGCTGCACGGTCAACTCGTTCCCCTATACCATGGGATTTGAAGAAAGCGAGCCGCTTTCGTGCTGGAACAACATCGACAACGACGGCGACAGCTATAGTTGGGGCTATGCGACCAACTACTTCAGCAGCAACCTCGCACATGGTGGCTCCGACTGCTTTGCCTCTGCATCCAACATCATCGGGGTCGGAGCCCTCAGTTCCGACAACTGGCTGGTATCGCCCCAGCTGCAACTAACTGCTGGTCATCAATACACCCTCACCTGGTACGATGCCGCCACCGACTCGGCCAATTGCCATGAGCAGTACTCGGTCTACGTCTCTACCACTGGCAACAGCGTGGGCAACTTCACCTCCATTCCGCTATTCACCACCACCCTCGCCGGCACCGCCTACACGCAGCGAAGCGTCGACCTGAGTGCCTATGCTGGGCAGAATATCTATATTGCCTTCCGGCACAACACCACCGGACAGAGCTGGCTGCTACTCGACGATATCAGCGTCACGCAACGTTCGCAAAGCGACATCCATTACACCATTACCGTGCAGAGCAACAACCCCGAGATGGGCACCGTCAGCGGTAGCGGCACCTTCCTAGAGGGCACCGTCACAACCATCGCCGCCACTCCCCACAGCGGCTACCGCTTTGTGCAATGGAACGATGGCAACACCGATGCCATCCGCACCATCACGGTCACTGCCAACGCCACCTACACCGCCTACTTCGAAACCGCCGCACAACAGCAATTCACCATCACCGTCCTCTCTGCCGACGAGACCATGGGCAGTACCATGGGCAGCGGTACCTTCCCACAGGGAGCCACCGCCGTCATAGCAGCACAGGCACACGACGGTTATCGTTTTGTAAGGTGGAACGACGGCAACACCGACAACCCGCGTACTATCACCGTCACCGCCGATGCCACCTATATCGCCAACTTTGAAGTGGTGACACAGTACTACACCCTCACGGTACTCTCCGCCGACGAGACCATGGGCACCGTCACCGGAAGCGGTTCCTATCCCGAAGGCGGCACCGCAGTTATCGCAGCCATCCCCCACGAGGGGCATAGTTTCCTGCGTTGGAACGATAGCAACACCGACAACCCCCGCACGGTTACCGTCACCGCCGACGCTACCTATATAGCCAACTTTACTTCCACCCAAGGTATTGGAGAAGTGGGAGAAGCGATGCTCATCACTTCACTGCCTGGATACAGAGTGCTTGTGAGCGGCTCACTCAATCACACCATCGAAGCCTACGACATGATGGGTAGGAGATGTGCTGCCATTCACAGCGAAGAGCCACAAGTCACCCTCCAACTGCCTTCCGCCGGAGTATACCTGATTGTAGCTGACGGCAGCAAGGCGCAACGCGTGGTGCTGGTGAGATAATCCTAAGGCATCTGTACAAAGAAAAGGTTCTGTCTGCAGCCGTGGACAGAACCTTTTTTATCTTTACAAAGCATAACAAGATACACTATTCACAATGAGCCGTTGATTATTTTTTGGAAGGACGGGCGGCTGAGTCGATAAAAAGATATACTTTTGCAAATTGAAATAATATCGATTGCGCAATGAGAAATAGACATTTCAACCTACGTCACATCGCCATGCTTTGCCTATTGGCGATAGTTGCCGTTGCACCGCTAAACGCTCAGCCCCAATACCCTACAAGCGAGCACCAATACAACGACGACATCCACACCTTCATCATCAAACGTCTGCGCCAAACCACCCAGCAGCGCGAGAAACAGATGAACAAACAGGTGCAGCAGATGCTGATCAACCTGCCCAACGCCGAGAAATTGTACGACGAGACCTTTGTCCGCATCAACACTTCGGTAGTGGAAGACACCACCGAAGAGGGCAAACCTGAGATCAACTATGTGTTCGACATCTCATACAACTGCCATCATTTCGAGGGCACCGAGGACGACTACCCGTCGGCGGCATACCAATGGAACACCTCCAACAGCTGCCGTGCCATCTGCAACCTCACCCGCACGATGATCGACGAGGAGTTGGGCGACATCTTCACCGCAGGTCACAAAACCACTATCACCATTACCTCGACCACCGATGCCGCCGAGATTACCCATATCGACTATAAAGGCGAGTATGGCGACTTCCGCTATATGCCGGCCGTGTTCAACGACGAGAACGTCCGCATCTCGGTCGACACCAAGGAGGGCATCACCACCAACGCCCAGTTGGCCTACCTGCGTGCCAGAGGCGTGCGTGCCTTCCTCGAGGAGAAAGTCAACGCCCTGAAGCAGACCGAGAACGAGTACCTATACGTAACCCGTTGCTTCGACATGACAGGTCCACACTACCGCCGTAGCAGCCTGAAGATTGTGGTGCACGGAGCTTTCGACGCAGCCGCCCGCAACATGGAGGCCGCCCTGCTGAACGACGAGTATGTCGACTTCAATATCCCCTCGATCGAGGAGAACAGCAACAGTAAGACCTATGCCCTCATCATAGCCGACGAGGAGTATACCGCCCCGTTACCCAACTGCGACTATGCCAGCAACGACGGCGATGTGCTGCACGAATATTTCGTCCACACGCTAGGCATCCCCACCCGCCATGTGAAGGTGCTGCACAATGCCGGACGGCAAGAGATATACAACGAGGGCATCCATTGGCTGAAAGACATCATCAAGGCTCAGAACGGCGATGTGCACATCATCATCTACTATGCCGGCCACGGCATCTGCAACCCCAAATTCGCCCCCTATCTGATGCCTAGCGGCATCGACGTGAGCAAGATTCGCGCCTTCAAGAGCAAGAACGGAGTGCTGCCTAGCGGCATTGAACTGAAAGGCAACGACGCCGAGAAGGTGCTGGCCCAGTGCATCTCGTTCGATACGCTGACCGGTTGGTTCAAGAAAGTGTCGGCCCTGAGCTACACATTCATTATCGACGCCAGTTTCAACGGGGTGCAGCGCAGTGGTAAAGAATTTTTCAACATCAAGAAAGAGACCAAGCGGTATAGGGCTCCCCGTGTGAGAGACGACATTGTCATCTTCATGGCTGCCACAGGCGACAAGACCGCATACTCCTTCATCGACCAGCACCACGGCTTCTTCACCTACTATATATTGAAAGAACTGAAATTCTCGCGTGGCGAGATCACCTTCCAAGAGCTGTTCAACAACGTCACCAAGAACCAAGCCTACGAGTCGTCGCTGCAAGGCAAGCTGCAAGAACCCACTATGATCATAGGTGGCCAGTTGGGCGACAACTGGGGCAACCGCACATTTATCAACAACTAATAGCAGATGATATTTTGTGACCAGTGAACTGTGAACTGTGACACGAATGCTTTTAAATTAGTCACAAATCACAGGTCACTTATCTCTAATCACTAATCACAGATTACAATACAAAAAAGATAGTAGTTTTTTGTGGGGGAGATAAAATAAATCCCCCACTTTTTCGTTAAAGAGGCAAATTTTAAAAGTAAAAGATAATACCATGAAGAAGATTTTTTTAGCAGCCACCTTTATGCTGTTGTCGATGAGCACGATGATTGCCCAGAATAATTTCCGTGGCATCGTACGCTTCAAACTCGAAAGTACCGGAAAAGTAGACGTGCAGATAAAGCCTGAGCAGTCGACCTTTGAAATCAAGGTATACGACAACAAGTTGATGGTTGGCAACACCATCCAAAATGGGTTTAAGACCATTGCAGCCCAAGACCTCAGCCCCATTATCGGCTACCTTGCTGCCAATGGCATTGAGCTGGAGAGCTACACCGGCGACGGTAAAGTCATCATTCGCGACGAGGTGGCCGAAGACTCGCTCAAGTCGATTGAACTAAAGGACGAGGAACCTGGTCACTTCTATTATGAATATGTCGACGAGACGCAAGAGATACTTGGCTACACGGCCAAGAAACTCATCGTCCACAGTTTCGACGAAGAGGGTCAAGACAACCCCTCCACTTGCTGGTATACCACCGAGATAGGACCTGCCTACTGCCTGTTGCTTGGTCAGGTGAAGGGTTTCCCGCTGGTCTACACCCAGATCGGCTCAGAGGGCCGCGCCATCACCTACACCGCTACCGAGGTGGTGAAAGGCAAGGTGAAAGAGGCCGAATTCTTCCCTCCTGCAGGTTACAAGGACCTCTCGCAAGAAGAGCTTGAAGCATTGAGCGAAGAGATTCAGACTGCTGCAGAACTCTTAGAATAGAACTCTCGTATTCATGATTGATGCCCTGGACCTTCTGGCCTCTAGAATGTCTAGGGCATTTTTAAATGTTAGATACACACATCCACTCAGAAAACAAGAAGAATGACCACCAGTAAGAAGAAAAAGAGTAAAAAGAACGTCCGCCCCACGGGAAGGCTGAAAGAATTTTGGATGACCCAACGTTGCCGCCGCCTGCGGGGGGCTTGCTATATCCTGTTGTCGATTTTTCTAATGGTGGCCACCATCTCCTTTTTTGTATGCCGACCCAACGAAAACTGGCTTGGGAAACTCGGCTACAAACTGGCAGAGATAATAGTCCAAAACACTTTTGGCATCGCTGCCGTAGGCTTCTACTTCTTGCTGTTTGTCTTTGGCCTGCGCCTATGGAAGGTCTACCTTTTACCTTGGCGCAAGACCCTGTGGTCTACCCTATTTTGGATGGTATGGTTATCCTCAGTCCTTGGCTATTGTGCTGGGGTGTGGGGCAAGGGAAACTACACGATGGGGAATCTGTGTGGAGTCACCGGCAATTTCATTGCCTCGCAGCTCTATATGCTTATCAAATGGGGTGCGCTGGTGCTGTTTGCATTCCTCGCCATCGTATTCCTCATCTTTGTTCACAAGGTGCGTTTCAAAATGCCCAAGATGGAGTTGCCCCAAGTGGACCTATCCCCTGCCGTCGATAGCGTGAAGTCGACCGTACAAGGGATATTTTCACACAATGAGGAACAATCTACCCCCGAGGAAAGCCCAACTACAGAGAAGCCAGCCGAAAAGCCTGTAGAGAAAGACGCAGAGCCTGTCACCTTCTCTATCGATGACGAATTCTCACGAATCAACCAACGAGCCCAGCAGAGCGCTCAACCACCTGCGCCATCGAGTGGCGATATAGCTTTCAATATCAACGACCCTTCGCCCGAGAAGCAACCCGAAGAAGAGCCAGCTCAGTACTCCGAATTCGAGAACGTACATACCGAGGCACATTACACCATCGACCAACTCTACGACCCCCACCTCGACCTGAAGCAATACGAGATGCCCAGCACCGACCTGCTGACCGACTGGGAGACTCAGAACGTGAAAGTGTCAAAGAGTGAGTTGGTGGCAAACAAAGACCACATCGTTGAGACCCTACGCAACTACGGCATCGAGATAGTAGAGATCACCGCATCGCCGGGGCCAACCGTGACGCTCTATGAAATTAAGCCTGCCCCTGGTGTTCGCATTTCAAAGATAAAAAATCTAGAGGACGACATCGCCCTCAGCCTCTCGGCTCTCGGCATCCGCATCATAGCACCCATTCCCGGAAAGGGAACCGTGGGCATAGAAGTACCTAACACCAAGCCTCAGATTGTGTCGATGAAAAATATGTTGGAATGTGAGGCTTTTCGCAATAGCGGCAAAATGGAACTTCCTATTGCCTTTGGCAAGACCATCAGCAACGACCCCTATGTGACCGACCTTGCCAAGATGCCCCACCTGCTTATGGCTGGTGCTACCGGTACGGGTAAGTCGGTTGGACTGAATGCCGTCATTGCATCCCTGCTGTTCAAAAAACACCCCTCCGAGTTGAAATTTGTGATGGTCGACCCCAAGAAGGTGGAACTATCGCTCTACAACAAGATAGAGCGGCACTATCTAGCCAAACTGCCCGACAGCGAGGACGCCATCATCACCGATGTAAAGAAAGTGGTGCGCACGCTCAACAGCCTCTGCATCGAGATGGACCAACGCTACGAACTGCTTCGCAAAGCTGGAGTGCGTAAGATAACCGAATACAACGATAAATTTATCCACCGACACCTCAACCCCGAGAACGACCACCGCTACCTACCCTATATCGTTCTCATCATCGACGAGTTTGCCGACCTCATTATGACTGCCGGCAAGGAGGTGGAGCTACCCATCTGCCGTCTGGCTCAGCTGGCCCGCGCCGTGGGCATACACCTCATCATAGCCACCCAGCGACCCACTACCAACATCATCACCGGAACCATCAAAGCCAACTTCCCCGCCCGCGTGGCGTTCAAAGTGACGAGCGGCATCGACTCGCGCACCATTCTCGACTGCAGCGGAGCGCAACGACTAATCGGACGAGGCGATATGCTCATCTCGCTCGCTGGCTCCGACCTAGTACGCATACAGTGCGCGCTCATCGAGACGGAGGAGATCGAGGAGCTGGCCGACTTTATCGGCTCGCAACGGGGCTACCCCGACGGCTTCTTGCTACCCGAATATCTCGACGAGAACGAGGAGCCCAACAAGGACTTCGACCCCAAGCAGAAGGACGAATTCTTCAACGATGCTGCCCGACTGGTGGTTGCCAGCCAATTTGGCTCCACCTCGTTGCTGCAGCGAAAGCTGCAACTAGGCTACAACCGCGCCGGACGCATCATAGACCAACTGGAAGCCGCCGGCATAGTGGGCCCCTACAACGGCTCCAAAGCACGTGAGGTTCTAGTACACAGCGATGTGGAACTAGAAGAAATACTCCGTAGCCTGTAAAAAACAACAAAATCAAGGCGGAAACCCTACCAAGTCGAAAAATATTTGTATTTTTGCAAATCGAAAAAATACCCATAAACATGAAAAAAATCCTATTCCTCATAGGTGCTGCCACACTGGTTTTGTGCGCCTCCTGTAGCAAAGAGAAGAATTGCCGCTGCTCGGTTGTCGGCAGCCAGATTGTTCGCATCGTCACTATTACTGGTGGCACCTGCGACGATTTGAACCATGCAAGCTATCGCGACGCCCTCGACACTTTGCACACCGACTATATCCTCTGCACCGACTATCCCTTCGAGGCCGACTCACTAATCGTAAATCACTAATACCATACAAGTAGCCCATTATGAAAAAACGTCTTCTACCCATTATTCCCCTTGCATTGGTGATGCTCCTCGCTGTTGGCTGCACCAAGGAAAAAAGATGCCTTTGCACATCCAACGAGACACTGGACGCCCATAACAATCCCGTCATCACCTATATCCATGTCTCCAACGGATTTCGTTGCAGTAAGATAACCCAGCTGGGATTTGAACGTCAGGTTGAAGGGCAATTGGTCCGCGAAATGGATGCTGTAACCTGCGAGGAGGTTAAGGATTGAGACCCTTTAGTTCTCAGCCACTCCGCACTGCTTCACTAGTGGTGAGGATATTGCTAGGCATTTTCTTCCTCGTGTCGGCGATAGCCAAACTAGTCGACATCGACCGCTTTGAGGTATACATCTTCTCTTACAACATACTCTCCCTCAACCTTTCATTTTTGGTTGCGCGACTCGTCATCATTTTTGAGATAATCGTAGGCATAGGGCTCATCGCCAATGTCTACAACAAGTTGATTGACACCTGTACACTCATCATGCTCATCGGGTTCACCTTATTGATGGGATATGCCAGTCTCATAGGCCGTAACGATAGCTGCCAATGTATGGGGTCGCTCCTTGAAATCAACCCTACCCATTCTATACTCAAGAACGCGATACTCATCCTCCTACTTCTTTTTGCTTCGGGTGCTCGCCCATGGTCTTGGCGCCCACGATGGTTTATTTGGCTACCCCTAGTTCTGGCTCCAATAGTCACCGTATTCATCGTCTCAGCCCCCGACAACTGGCTCTTCGGGCCCAGCGACGAAATCTACAATTCCGAGGAGCTCTCCACTTCCATACAACCCACGGGCACACTCTATGACCTCCGTCTCGACCAAGGGAAACACGTGGTGGCCTTCCTCACCCCCGGATGCCAGTTTTGTCGCATGGCCGACAACAAGTTAGACCATATCTGTCGTCGCAACCAACTCGACTCCACAGCTTTCATCTACCTCTGCCCCACTGCCGACAGCACTGTAGTTCCCCTTACCCTTGACACCACTACATTCAGCCGTCCGTGCCATTTGATTCCCTCTCTCAACTATGCACTCATCACCTACGGCCAGCGCCCCATGGTGTTTCTTATGGACGAGGGACGTGTGACAGCCACCTGCCACTACCGCAATATCGACGAGAGGCGCATTGTCGAATTCCTCCGCTAAGAAAAAAATTTCTAACAACATACCATGAGACACAAGAAACAAGCCATATACACACTACTAGCCCTAGCGCTATTGATGCTCACCCAGTCATGCAACAAACGCTGCCAATGCTACCGCTACGATGGCGGATATGTGGAATACTCAACCGACGACCTTGAATCCTTGGGCAAGACCTGCTCTGACATGATCTATTACGAAGGACTTGCCACCCAGCGCTACTCCATGTGCGAATGGAAATACTGATCTCACTTCTTCCTTCTAACCAATCCTTTCAGCAGGTCGCGCTCGCAGTATAGTACTACTGCCACATAGACCAGCACTAAGACGGTGTTCCAAGCCAGGCGCCAGCCCAATACCTCCGGTCGCAACCACACACTAATGCCATACAATCCCAACGCCAAAGCGAAATAGCCAAACAGCGGCAGCAACTTATACGGAACGGGGCTCTTCTTTCTACCCACACAGTACGACAGCACCATGCAAACTCCGTATCCGGCCAAACCGCCCCATGCGCACGCCATATAACCGTAACGCGGCACGAAGATTATATTGATGGCCAGCAATACAGCACATCCTATGGCCGAAAATACCGCTCCCCACCAAGTCTGCTCTATCAGCTTGTACCAGAACGAGAGGTTGAAATAGACGCTCATAAACACCTCAGCCAACATCACTATCGGCACCACACGCAACCCCTCCCAATAGCTAGGCGCGATAAAATACTTGAAAATGTCAAGATATGCCATCACTGCCAAAAACGCCAACATGGCGAATATCACAAAATACTTCATCACCGCAGCCTGCGTCTCCTTGCTGTTACGATCCCTTCCGCCACCGAATACAAACGGCTCATACGCATAGCGGAACGCCTGCGTAATCAAGGCCATAATCATGGCTATCTTCACACACGAGCCATAAATACCCAGCTGCACCTTACCCTCAGGACCTGGCACCAAATGGTTGAAACAAATCTTATCTGCCACTTGGTTCAAGATGCCCGCAATACCGAAGAGCAACAGCGGCCAAGTGTATCGTAGCATCTCCTTCAGCACCCGCAAGTCCACCCCGCTCCGCAACTTTCGCAATTCGGGCAAAAATCCCAGCGTAATGCCCCCCGTACAAATCAGATTCACCACAAAGATGTAGCCTACTTGATAGTCGGGACTATACCACCCCATCAACTGCGGGTGCGATTCATACAACCTGGGAGCCACTAGAAACACAAACAAATTCAGTCCTATATTGCAAAAGATAAACAGCAGCTTCAAGAAAGCAAACTTCAACGGCCTGCCTTCGAAGCGCAGAAGGGCATAGAGTATCGCTTGGAAGGCATCCAACGCCACCACACAACCCATAATGGTCAGAAACTCGGGGTGAGAATCATATCCCAGCCCATGGGCTATGGGCTTGATAAAACTGAAGAGCAACAGCAAAAACAACGCCGACACGCCACCCACCGCTGTCAGAGCGGTAGCAAAGACTTTGTCGGCCTTCTCGCGATACTTATTGGCGAAATAGAAGAACGTAGTCTCCATACCAAAAGTAAGGATGACCAGCAGCAGGGCTGTATAGGCATAAATTTCCGTAACAACGCCATATCCACCCGAAGTGGCGGCAATCTTATAAGTGTAAAGCGGCACCAACAGGTAGTTTAGGAAACGACCCACGATGCTGCTCACACCATATATCATAGTATCTGAAAATAGCTTCTTTAATGAACTCATATTGGATTAAAAATTAAGAAATAAATATTAAAGGGTGTCTGAGAATATGATGATAACGCAATGCCTTGATAATTATTGCCTACTTTTTTAAGAAGAAAAGAAAAAAGGAGGCAAACCTATAAAAATTCTTAAGCAAGGCCACAGGGAGATAAGGATATAATAATTTTTCGTACTTTTGCATTTTAATTGTAAACTGACCCGAACGGATGAAACGTTGGTATATACTCCTAACCCTAGCCCTGCTGCTGCTCACGGCATCGTGCGGCGACACTGTGGCCATTAAGGAGTATTCCATCATCCCCGAGCCTGTCTACTTGGTGCAAAAGGGTCGCATCTTCACCCTCTCCTCCAGCACTCGGCTCTGTTTCGAGAACCTTGGGCAAAACAGTCCCACTGCCAAGTATATTACCACCAGCCTACGGCAAATGCACGTGCGTCCCGCCCTCATAGGCACTCCACACAAGGATTGCATCACCTTTGCCATCAACGACACCACCAACCCCGCCATAGGCGACGAGGGCTACTTGCTGCAGGTCCACCCCGACGGCATCTTCATCAGTGCCAACACTGAAGCGGGTCTTTTCTATGCCTTCCAGACCTTTGTCCAAATGCTTCCCGAAGACATCCTACACCACTCCTACAACCGCATCGATATGCCCGAATGCACCATCCTCGACCATCCTCGGTTCAACTGGAGAGGAAGCCACCTCGACGTCTGCCGCCATTTCTTCTCCGTCAAGCAAATTCAGCGTCACCTCGACCTCATGGCCGCCTACAAGCTCAACAAGTTTCACTGGCACCTGACCGACGACCAAGGCTGGCGTATCGAGATCGACCGCTACCCCCAACTCAACGACATCGGCTCTTGGCGAGTGGACCGCACCCATCAGCCGTGGGGCCAAGAAACCCCCGCCCATCTAGGCGAGGAGCCCACCTACGGTGGATTCTACACCCAAGAGGACATTGCCGACATCGTGGCCTATGCCGCCCAACGACACATTGAGGTTATCCCCGAGATAGACCTTCCCAGCCATGCAAGCGCCATCCTTGCCGCCTATCCCCAACTGGCATGCGACGACTATCCCTATACCGTCGCCCTAGGCCCCTACTGGCCACCCAAGGCCATCCTCTGCCTAGGCAACGATGAGACCATGCAGTTCGTCAGCGACATCATTGACGAGGTGATTCAGCTCTTTCCCAGCCCCTACATCCACATCGGAGGCGATGTCCCCTACCGCGACAACTGGGAAGAGTGCCCTCGCTGTCAAGCCCTCATGCGGCAACAGGGATTGGCCAACGAAAACGAACTACAAGGATGGTTCCTATCCCACGTAGGCAAAATGCTCGAAAGCAAAGGCCGCATGATGATTGGCTGGGACGACATTATGGACTGCCCCCTCACCACAGATGCTGTGGTAATGGCATGGCGTGGCGACACTACAGCCTTCGCTGCCGCCCTTCGCAGCACCCCCGTGATATCCGCCTCCCCCTCCTATTGCAATCTCGAATGCTACCAGGCCGACTCCAACCACCAGCCTACCGCCTTCCCTCTCTACATCACACTCCATCAGGCCTACCAATACGACCCCATACCTCGCACCCTCACCGAGAATGCACAACCTTACGTATGGGGTGGCGAATGTATGTTGTGGACCGACTACATCAACAACTACAGCCAAGCTGAATACCAACTGCTGCCTCGGCTCTGCGCCATTGCCGAATGCCTATGGACTCCCCTTGACCGCAAAGACTGGTCCCACTTCCAAAAGAAGATAGAACACCATAAGGCTCGCCTGTTGGCAACGGGTCACAACACATGCCTAGGTTCATTTAAGCCCACCGTCACCAAGACCCCCGAGTCCGACGGCTTCCTAGTCACCATCACCACAGAAACCTC
This sequence comes from uncultured Bacteroidales bacterium, assembly GCA_947303735.1. Lineage (GTDB taxonomy): Bacteria > Bacteroidota > Bacteroidia > Bacteroidales > P3 > Colimorpha. The sequence continues at coordinate 14,820 of CAMYZD010000010.1, forward strand.
TGGTTCGTACGTCTACTATACCACCGATGGTAGCGACCCCACTCCCGAATCGCCACTCTACACCTCTCCCCTTCACCTTCCCAACGGCACCTTGCTTCGTACCCTCACCCTCTACAACGGAAAAGCACAGGAAGGCATCTACGACTTCAAATTATAATCCATGAAAGACATAGTCAATCAAATCGCTGACTCGCGCACCATCACCCTCGAGCAACTCTCACACCTGCTCACCACCGACGACCGCGACACTATACAATACCTCTTCGACCGCGCCCACGCCACTGCCCAGCAACATTTCGGCAACAAAATATTCATGCGAGGGCTCATTGAGATATCCAACCATTGTAAAAACGACTGTCTCTATTGTGGCATCCGTCGCAGTCAAAAGGATGTCCACCGCTATCGCCTCACCAAGGAGGAGATACTCGACTGCTGTGAGCAAGGTTACGCTCTCGGCTTTCGCACCTATGTGATGCAGGGAGGCGAAGACGGCTGGTTCACAGACGACCGCATGTGCGACATCGTCGCCACCATTCGCCAGAAATACCCCGACTGCGCTATCACACTCTCGCTCGGCGAACGCAACCATGAGAGCTATCAGAGGCTTTTCGATGCTGGCGCCAACCGCTACCTACTGCGCCACGAAACTGCCGACCCTGCCCACTACGCACAACTCCATCCTGCCGAAATGAGTTTCGAGCACCGGATGCGCTGCCTCCAAGACCTCAAAGCAATAGGCTATCAGGTAGGCTGTGGCTTCATGGTAGGATCGCCTTACCAAACCGTCCATACCTTATTGAAAGATCTTCAATTCATCTCTAACCTCCAACCGCAGATGGTAGGTATCGGACCATTTATTCCCGCGTCGAACACTCCCTTTCACGACCGCCCTGCAGGGTCGGTAGAGACCACACTGAGGCTCCTGTCTATCATCCGGTTGATACTACCTCCCGTGCTGTTGCCCGCCACCACAGCCCTTGGCACCCTACACCCACGCGGCCGAGAACTGGGCATTCTGGCCGGTGCCAACGTGGTGATGCCTAACCTCAGTCCCCGCGACCACCGCAAGGACTACAGCCTCTACGATAATAAGCTCTGCACAGGGGATGAAGCCGCCGAATGCCGCGTTTGTCTCGACCGCCGTATCCGCACCACCGGCAGCGAGCTGGTAGTCGACCGCGGCGATGCCCCGACAACCACTTGTGGAGTATAAATCAATGTCGATAACTAGAAAAAATTGCATGAAGAAATCCCTCGTCTACACCCTACTTGCCTTTGCCGCCATCATTTGGGGCATCAGTTTCATACTGACTAAGCAACTCTTCGCTACCGAACCCCACATCACCGTATTCATCATCCTCACCTTCAGGTTGCTGCTTGCCACTGCAGTTACTATTCCCACCTTGCTCCTCTTCCACAAGATGGAGCGCATCCAAAAAGGCGACCTAAAATGGTTTCTCTTGCTCGCTTTCTGTGAGCCATTTATCTATAGCATCTGTGAAACTAGTGGCGTGCAGCTCGTCAGTGGCAGCATGGCTTCCATCGTCGTCGCCACCATCCCGCTCTTCGTACCCTTCGGCATGGCTGCAGCTTTCAAAGAAAAAATACGTTTCACTACCCTTGTGGGCATTGTGCTCTCGCTCATCGGACTGGCTGTCATGCTCTTGTTGGGAGGCCAAGGCAACCTCGACGCAAATCCCATAGGGCTTGCGTGGCTGTTTGGTGCAGTGGCGATAGCCGTCTTCTTCACCATCGCGTTAGTCAAATTAGTGGGACGCTACAAACCCTTCACCATCACCGCCTACCAAAACCTCTTCGGTTGCATTTACTTTATTCCCTTTATGCTCATCTTCGATGGCTCACAACTGCCCCACCTATCCTACTCCTTCCCTATGATAGCCATGCTGCTGGTGCTAGGCATCTTCTGCAGCACCCTGGCCTACGTCTTCTACAATGTGGGCGTGAAACACCTCGGAGCCACAGCCGCCTGCATCTTCACCAACGCCATTCCCATCTTCTCACTCATCGCCGCCCTGCTCATAGGTCAGGAGCAACTCACCTGGAGCAAACCCCTCGGCATCGTCATCGTCATCTTCGGCGTCGTCCTAGCCCAATTGCCCGAAAGGCACAAGAAATAATAAAGCATAGTATGTCTTGACGATAAAAAGGCAAGCTAATACTTAGGGAAATCTAGCACTTCTAACTCCTTCGGGACGCCGTCGATGGTAAAGCGCACCAGTGTTCCCACTTTGTGGAACCCCTGACGGCCAGCAGCACCCGGATTGATATGCAGGAGCTGCAAGTCTTTATCATACATCACCTTTAATATATGGCTATGACCACATACAAAAAGGTCGGGGTGGTCGTTCTGGAGTATTTTGAGTATCGCCGGAGGGTAATGACCTGGGTAGCCGCCGATATGGGTGAGGAACACTTTGAGTCCATCGCAGGTGAAGAGGTCGGAGGCAGGCACCCGATAGCGGAGGTCGTAATCGTCCATATTGCCATAAACCCCGCGGAGGGGTTTGAACTGAGAGAGCTCTTCGTATACCCCACGTCCCATGTCGCCCGCATGCCACAACTCGTCACAGTCTTTAAAGAAGGTATACACCTGCTTGGGCACGGTGCCATGAGTGTCAGAAAGAACGCCTATCCGCTTCATTCATTGGCATGTATTTCGGCGAGGTTTTCTGCCACCATTTCCTTGAGGTATTTGATAATGGTGAGGTCGTTCATGCTCATGCCGCCCAAGGCCTCCTTGACCTCGTCGGTGTCGAACACAAACTCGCCCTCGTCGGTGATATAGGTAATGATGAAATGGATGTCCTCGTGCTGCGACACCAGCATGACTATCGTGCCAGTGAGGTCGCCCATGGGGGGACGGTCCCAATGGTTGTGCTCAAACCAGAACTCTAGGCGAGTGCCCTTCCCCACCTGGCTGGTGATGTTCATGCCTCCGCCACAGTTTTCGGTGTTCATCTTGATAAGGGGAAGCCCGAGACCCACCTTTCGGGTGGTTCGGGAGGTAGTATAGGGGTCGGTCACCTTGGCTAGGAACTCGGGGGTCATACCTTTTCCGTTGTCCTCGATGGTGAAGTGAAAATCGTTGTCGCGGAGGCTGTCGCGGATAGTGAGTTTGACTTGGGTGGAGTTGGCAGCAGTGGAATTCTCCATCAAATCATATACATGCATGGATAGTTCTTTCATTTTGTAAGATATTTTTCGATGCAAAGATACTAAAAAAAATAATAGGACGTTACTAATGGGTATGATTTTTAGGAAAAAAAGTTTGCGTTGCCTGCTAACGGCTGCAGTTATACTGCTGACGATGAGCAGTTGTAAGAAATTTAGTGGCGAGGTTACAGTGCCCGCCTATATCCATATCGACCGCATCGACGTGGTGCGTCAAAGCCACAATGCCCCTTCTAACGAGGAGGGTTTTTATACTTCCGACATCGATGTGGTGGAGTTAGTGTGCTATTTCGAGGGCGACGCCTCCGAAACTCGGTTGGGAGCCTACGAGCTGCCTTGCACAGTTCCTGTGCTGCGTCATGGCAAGATGAAATATCTTACCGTCAATGCCGCCGTGAAGCAGGACGGCGTGAGCGGCACCCACATCGCCTACCCCTTCTACCAGCCTATCCAGCTCGAAGATGTAGACCTTGTGGCCGACGATACCGTATTCCTCGGAACCTACGACGAAGCGAGGGGCGACTACCGCCTGACTACCTCGTACTACTCCAAGGGCAGCCGTCTGAAGGTGCTGGCAGAATGCTTTTTCGAGCCGACCAGCTTCGCCACCTGTTTCGACAGCAACGTGGTTTGGGTGATGGGCGACCCCGCTGGGGCCTGCACTGGTCAGGGCTACGGCAAGATACATGTGCCCGACACCGCTAAGATATTCACCTTCGGATTTACCGACAGCACCGAATTCGACCCTGCCAACTCGCGCATCCTCTATATGGAGTTGGAGTATAAGACCGACTTCCCTCTGTATATCCACATGCTGGGTTTCTCCACCACCCAGAACAGCACCATCACCTCTAAGTCTGTGATGTGCATCAACCCCAAGAAGCAGTGGAACAAGATGTATGTGAATCTTGGCCGCACATGGAGCCAGTTTAATTTCCGCACACCTATCGCCCTTTACTTCCAGGTCGTCAACGAAGAAGGCATCGAAGGCGACATACTTATCGACAACATAAAAGTGATCACTACCACATGAAGTCACCCAACTCAAGCCAACCTACACCCCAGCGTCGCAACCGACGCACAGCATTACGATATATCTTTTTCGACACCCTCAGCGCAGTGCTGGCATGGGCGCTGCTTTTCCTCTTCCGCAAGGTGGGGTTGGAGAATCTGCGCTTCACCGACTTAGGGCAGGTGCTGGCCGACAGCAACTTCTGGCGCGGCATCGTGATAGTACCGCTCGGATGGCTCGCCCTCTATACCATTCAAGGCACTTATAAGAATGTGTTGCGCAAATCGCGCCTCAAGGAATTCCTGCAAACCCTCACCGCCTCTATCATCGGCGTGGTGATCATCTTCTTTGCCCTGCTACTCGACGACCAGGTGGGCAACTATCGGGGCTACTACCTCTCGTTCATCTTCCTGCTCTTGGTGCACTTCGGACTCACCTACCTCTGCCGCGTGGTACAAACCTCTAGCACCGTGAGAAAGGTGCACCGCCGCCAACTCGGTTTCCCCACCCTGCTGATTGGCAGCCACAGCAAAGCGTACCAAACCTATCTCGACCTCGAGAACCAAGAGACCTACTCGGGCAATATGTTCGTCGGATTCGTATCGGTGGACAGCGACTGTCAGTCCGCGGCGGAAAGCCGCCTCACGGCAGTGATCCCATACCTAGGGACGGTGGCCGACGTGAAACAGCTCATTGAGCAACACCACATCGAGGAGGTAATTATTGCCATCGAAGACCACGAGCAGCAGCAGATTCAGCAAATACTGCGCACCCTCGACGGCTGCGGCGATGTGATTATCAAAATCACCCCCGACGCCCGCGACATCATACTCGGCATGGTACGCATCGACAGCATCTTCCACTCTCCCCTCATCACCATCAACACCCGTCTCATGGAAGAGTGGCAGTACAGCATCAAGCGGCTCTGCGACATAGTGCTCTCCCTTCTGGCACTGATCATTCTCTCGCCCGTTTTCCTTATCACCGCCATCATCGTCAAGTGCACCAGTCCTGGGCCCGTCTTCTACACACAAGAGCGTATCGGTTATCAAGGCAAGCCCTTCCGTATGCACAAATTCCGCACCATGTATACCGACGCCGAAGCCTGCGGTCCCGCCCTCTCGCGCGACGACGACCCCCGCATCACCCCCTTCGGCCGCTTTATGCGCAAAGTGAGGCTCGACGAGATACCCCAGTTCTACAACGTGCTCAAAGGCACCATGTCTATCGTAGGCTACCGCCCCGAACGCCAGTTCTACATCGACCAAATCGTTAAACGTTGCCCAGAATACCTGCTCCTACAGCGTGTGAAGCCCGGTATCACCTCGTGGGGTCAGGTAAAATACGGCTATGCCAGCAGCGTCGACGAGATGTGCGAGCGCCTCAAATACGACCTTCTCTACCTTGAGAACATGTCCATCACCACCGACATCAAGATACTCATCTACACCATCGGCATCATATTCCAAGGCCGAGGAAAGTAAACAGAGAAGTAAGAACTAAGAAGTTTAGTGACAACAAAATTTCAATTTTCAATTTTCATGAAACAATACCATCTTTTATCCCTCACCATCGCCCTGCTGCTACTTGCCAGCTGCAGCAACAAAACCGAGAAAGCAACCCTCGCCACCCAGCAAGACACCCTCAGCTGGGCAATGGGCATGAGCCTAGCTCAAACGGCACAAAGCAACTTCTACGATTTCGACCAAGACCTCATCCTGCAGGCCTTCAAAAGTACCCTCAAAGGCGACTCCCAGCCCCTCGACACCGCTACCTATCAAGAAGCCTGCGACTACATAAGCTTCCTAGCCGAGATGCACTACCGCAAGCAAGCCCAGTCGGCAAGTCAATCGGCCAGCGCCCAGCAGCAACAATTCTTTGAGCGCCTCGTGGCTGAAAATCCCAATGTCAAACAAGCACCCAAAGGCTACTACTACGAAGTGCTACGCAACGGCAGCGGCCCCCGAGCACAACTAGGCAAACGCATCCGCTTCGACTTCAAAGGCACCGAGATGATATCGGGCCGACTCATCGAGCAAACCTACGGTGTGCGCGAACCCATCATCCACGTATTAGAGCAGCCTATGTTCGAAGGCCTCCTCGACGGCCTACAACTGATGAACGCCGGCAGCAAATTCCGCTTTTACTTTCCCTTCCAACTTGTGGCCAACGCCAACGGAATTCCTCCCTACACCCCCGTCATCTACGAAGTAGAACTACACGAGATATACAACGACTAAGTAAAGAGGACTTCTATAAATTGTATAATATGGAGTTAAAAAGGAAGTTAAATAGATTAAGGAAGTCCAGTGGACTTACGTCAAATAGGACAAATGCTTGGTCTTCAACAGTATTGTCCATTTTAACTTCCATTTTTACTCCCAATTTTACTCCCAACTTTTGAATTAATAGAACCCATCTAAAGTGAAAAGTGAAATTAGTGACCTGTGAATAGTGACACGAATGGGCTCGTATCACAGATCACAGGTCACATAAAAATCACCAATCATTAGCGCTATGAAAAGTCACACCTCTTCGATGTGATTTGTAGAAGTCCCCTAATACGTTACTGGGGCGCCTCATTCCTACTCTCGTAGCAGTTTCTTCACAGTCACCAGATCTTCACCCACGATGTGGACGAAGTAGGCTCCCTGTGGCAACGCATCTGTGCTGAGGGTAGCACGCTCGGTGTGGGCTGGCAGGCGACGGGTGAGGATTGTGCGACCCGCCATATCCACCACCTCCACGCTGACGGCGCTGGGAAGGTCGGGCAGCAGCAGCTCGACATCGCCTCTGCTGGGGTTAGGCGAGAGGTGCACGCGGTCGGCACCCACCACTTCCGACACTCCGCTGTACTCAGTGGTGATGGTCAATCGGTTGGACCAGCTCTCGCTCACATAGTCGGCACTACATACCGATCGGACGTAGATGTCGTAGGTTGTTTCGCCCGTAAGGCCTGTAAGGAGGAAGGGGTGATGGTCGGCTTGCACGGTGATGCCAGTGCCTTGGTCGAAGCCTTGCCGGCCCCACTCCACCAGCCATTGTTCGGGACCTTCGTCGCACTGCCAATCGATAAGGGCGGAGTTGCCATGCACCTCAAGGGCTTCCAAGTCGGTGGCATCGGGGCAGGATTCTGTCATGAAGGAGATGGTGTCGCTCCAGATACTGGGCTGGTCGATATATTCGCAGCGCACTTCGACGGAGGCATAGTAGCGTTTGGCAGCGGTGAGTCCGTCGACCATGCCTGAGGCGAGATAGGTGGTGACGATGGTGTCGTAGCCGTAGCCGCCCCACACATGGAGGCGATAGCTGATGTTGTTGTCGTCAGGCATCCATGCGAAAGCGGCACTTCGGTTGTCGGCCTCTATGAGGTGGAGGCCGACAGGAGGCAGGCAGGGAATGTTGCTTGGGTCGAACAGTCCTATCGCCCGGTTTGAGATATCGTCGGTGCCGCAATACTGGCGCACATAGTAGACGTAGTCGCTGCCGAAGTTGTAGTTAGTGATGGTGAAGAGGGTGTCGGTAAGCAGACGGTCGTCCTCTATCCACTGGTCGGAGCCCGCCATACGATAGCCAAATAGGTAGCGGTCGCTGGTGCCCTGCCAGCGCAGGATGATGTTGCCAGTACGAACGATGGGGGCACAGAGGAGGGGCTTGGGACATGGGTTTGGCTCACACATCTCAATTTTCATAACATTGCGGTAGCTACAGGTGTTCCGGCCGCCACTGAAGGCATTGAGCGTGCCCAAGGAGGTGCAGTCGATATTGTCCTCATTGCTGAATAAAGTGAGCGCCATGGTGGAGGGTGTGCCGGAGACGGCAAAACGATAGTCGGAGTAGAAGGGGGTCTGGCTGTTGTCATCAACGGCTATGACAAGGTTGCTCGTCCCGTCGTAAGCGAAGGGACTGTCGAGCAGGATGCGCCGCCAACCTTTTGAACAGTTCAAGTCTCCCACATACACCACTTCCATCATGCTGGGTGACACATAGTCGAAAGGCGACGAGAAGCTGTTCAGCGTGGTATGCCCCATATAGATGGTGCAGTTGGTCTTGGCCGTCAGACTGTAGGCGGAGTTGTATAGGAAACTGATACTGGTCACCTCACCCCTGCCCTGGAGCTCAGAGGCAAGGACAAGCTGCTGGGTGTAGGAGTAGCGACTGCCGATGACAGCAGGCAGCTCGTCGTTGGAGCTGGGGTGTAGTGGGTCGCCGATAGTGTCAACGGATCCCTCGGTGCAGGCGCTTGTGGAGAAGGTGAGCAGCGGCGATGAAGGGGTACTATAGCCATCACAAAGACGGCTCACCCGCACTTTGTAGGTCGAGAAGGGTACGAGATTGTTGTAGTGGATGCTGGGGCCTACTACTGTGTCGGTGGCGAGGGGCGCACCTCTCTGCGAAAGCAGAGACACCCGATAGCTACCGTCGGCGGTGCCATGCCAAGCGATGGAGGCAGAGACTGCCGTCACGTCTGTGGCACGGAGACTGTAGGGGTGCTGGCACTCCTCGTACCGTATGTTGATATTGTCGACTGCGGCAGCCAGTCCCGAGGTGGGGGGCGCCAGGTAGTTAGTCTTACTATACCAGTAGAACACTAGACGATGAACACCCACGAGGCTGTCGATGACAATAGAATAGTCGGTCCATTCGGGTACACCATAGATATTTGCCAGCAGGGTAAGGTTGTCCAGCGCACCCCACGGCGAGTGAGCGTTGAGGTTCATTGGCTCGGCAGGCAGGGAGTCAGGATTGACAAGGAACACCGCCAGCCCGTCGTAGTAGAGGTTGCCAAGATGCGCTCCCCCCACGCTGGCGCTGAAAGAAAGCATATAACTCGAGTCATGGTAGCCGAAGTCGATGTCACGATAAATCACTGCATTGACCAGCGTGCCGAACGATGTGCAGCGGCTGCTGCCGCTGTCGGCCGAGATAAACATGCCAGGGGCAGGCATTCCCTCTGTCCCACCCCGATACCAGGATATTGGGCTGTTAGAAAGCGTCTGCCAACTGCCCCATTCCGAGAGGCTGTCGAAATCATACTGATAGGGCACCGTGGCGGGAATCTGCTGGGTAATGATATGACCTGGGACAATGCTCCACTGGGAGGTGTCACCCATGCCGCAGATGCTACGGACATAGTAGTCGTAATAGGTGGACGGTGTAAGCCCGGTGACGGTAAACGGATTGACGGAGGTAATGATACGTGAGCCTGTGCCAATAGGTCTACCATGAGGCATGTACTCCACCTGCCAAGAGGTTGGGCTGTCCAATTCTGTCCATGAAAGAGTGGCAGATGTGGATGAGAGGCTGGCAGAAACAAGGTTTCTAGGCCGCTGACAGGCAGGAATGGGTTCTAGCACCAAGCTGTCAATATATACACAGTTCTGGTATGCAGAGCCGTCCCAACCAGGTTGTCGGGCAGCAGCGTATGAAAGCAGCGTGAGATAGCTACCCAGACCAGCAGCACCATCCAGCGGCACCTCGTACAAGGTCGGTGTAGGCGTCAGTGTGATAGTATCGAACGGGGTGAAGGAACGGATATCACCACTCGTCTGGCACACACCTAGAACTAGTATATGCGATGCCTGTGCCGAATAATTGCTGTTACTTGCAGCCTTCACCGTCAACTGGAGGGTATGCAGCGCTCCTAGCGACGAGCTGACGGCTGGCAGCATAGCATACACCCTGTCCGTACCTTCGGCATACATATAGAGACTGCGACCCTGAGCCTGTCCCATATCGTCCGTATGATCCACCACGTATGGGTACTCGTAGGGATATAGGCTGCAGCCACACACCCAGCAGGTGGGACGCTCACCCCTGCCCACACCCTGATTGGAGAAATCCTGTACGTAGGGCAAACTGTCTATCTCGGCGCAGGCTGTGTTGAACGAAAAGACCTGCGACAGCCGCGAGCTATCATCGCCGCAGATGGCACGGACGTAGACATCGTACCGGGTAGAGTGCGTCAGATTGTAGAGCCGCACACTGTCTGCCCAGCAGGCCACCACACTGCCCGTACCGAGTACAAAGCCTGCGGGACCGTACTCCACCTCGTAGCCCTGCGCCCCGCCGCCTTCCCAGCACAACAAGGCAGAAGTAAGCGTGATGCCCGTCGCAGTAACATTCTGCGGACGCGGGCACAACTGCAGGTAGTCCAACATCAGGTCGTCCACATAGGCCGCCCCGCCGCTCACCAGCATCAGCGCGATATGCCTCCCGTCGCCACGATAGGCTCCCAGCGGCACCTCGTGCAGCTCCCACGCATAGAGTCTCGAGGGTGCCACCCGTGCCACCTCCACAAACGTATTCACGTCCATCGGGTCATCCATAACACCCACCCGCAGCCTGTAGTCAAAGCGGCCATAGGTATAGAAACTCACCTGCAGACGTCCTGCCTCCACACCTATCATGGGCGTAGCAATATAATAGCCGTCGCAACTGGGGAAACGAAGCGACCGCTCCCCGCTATAGGCATAGTCGGTACTCACGTAGGGCGTAGGGTACCTGTTATCAACGCCATAATCTCTCCTGTACCAGCAGGGCTCCACGGTGCTGTACTCCGTCGAGGGGGCTTCAAAATCCTCAAAGTCCACCACATATGGCAGCGTATCGATGCCGGCACAAGCTGTAGCAAACGAATCCTCCACAAAAAGGCTGTCGCCACCGCAGTGGGATACCACCCGCACCACGTAGCGACTCATGGGCAACAACGACGACAGGCGGCAGCTGTTGGAAAAGACCTCCGTATCGACCACATTCCAAACCGTGTCCGCCTCCATCCGGCAGAGCACCCTCCAAGACGTCTCCACGCCACCAGGCACCCATTCCAGCTCGACATAGTCGACACCTACCACCCCTGTCACCAGTGTAGGTCGCGAGCAGTCGCTCTCTATGGCACACGGCATCGAGTGAAACGACACAGAAGGCCTATACCGACTCAGCGTATTATTCCCCGACATCACATTGTCCGTCGAAAAATGCACGTCCGTTTGATAGCCGTATATCGTCTTATTGTCGTCCAACCGTGTACTATAGCCGTAGCACATGGGAGACTGTATTGTTGCTCCCAGAGTGTTCACTATAGTAGTCACCACCAAATTGTTCACGCCATCCCACGAGAAGGGACGGTCGAACTCGAAATGCACTACGCCTTCGCTCCCTGCCGGTAGCAGGGCGGGGTCGAAGACACAATCCCACTCCCGCACCGTCGCCATATCGGCCACCGAGGCATAGCTGGTATCGGTAGTAGTCGAGATATAGATGCTGAGTTCCAAGTCGCGCCTGCTGTTGGTATACGTATAGTCCATCCCAGATATCAGTCCCGGCACCACACCCGAGTCGACCAACTCGTGGGCAGTAAACAGGCTTTGGCACACCGTATAAGGGTAATAGTACGACACTGGGACACCCGTCACACAGTTGCTGTCCCCGCCCACCGTCACCGTGTCGACAGCCGCCGTATCGCCCAACTGACAGGGCATTCTCATCGTTGTAAACAACACGCTGCTCCAGTCACCAAGGCTGTCATTGGCACACTGTGCTCGCACCCACACCCTATAGGCTGTGTTGGGCAGCAACCCCGTTAGCAAGAACTGTGGCTCGGTACAGGAAAGCAGAACACCTCCCGTATCGGGCCACGAGCCTGGCTCCGTCGTGTCGTCCGGCACTACGTACACCTCATAACCCATCGGCACATTCACTGTGCCCATGCACGCCCTCCATACCACTCGCGCCCCCGTGGTGCCCGTATGCGTCACCTCCAGATGGCGCACCTGCTGGCAGGCAGCCGCCTGCGACACCACGAAATTGTCAAACGACACACTCTCCCTTCTTATATTGCTCCCCGCATCCCTGATGGCAATATAGCTGCCGCTATGACCAGCAAATTCCACCACACATTCCTCCCATTCATTGGAAGCCGCTGTCACGGTGCTGACTGGGACAAAGCTGCCTATGTCCGAAGGATTCGCCATCACACCCACATCAAACGCATTCGAGAAACCCGTTGGCGCCTTACAACTGAACGAAAGCTGCAGCCCAGTCATGGGCGACACCGCTTCGTCGATGCCAGGAAGCACCACATAGCAGTATGGTCGGGAAGAAGTATTCCAGCCTAGACACATAGTCGAAGAATCCCAATTCTCCATCTGAACCGACACATCGCCATGTGTCGAGAGCACCCTCCAACAGGGAGGCAAAGTGCCTGCAGACACAGAATGGAAATCCTGCCTGTAAGGTATCGTCAGCAGGCCACAGGGGGTGTGCACCCCCAACGACACAGTGTCCAACGTGTCGCCGTCACACAAGGCACGGACATAGACCCTATAGTCCGCATCAGAAATCAGCCCCGAAAAGACAAACGCCGTATCATTCACCATATACTGGGCGCCCTGTCCGAACGACTGAGCTGCTGTACAAAGTTCCACTAGCCATTCCGTTGTCGCCCCTTGGGTGAAGTCCGACCATTGAAGTGTAAATCCCGTAGGAGTCAGTGGGTCTGTATGCAGCCACACAGGCTGAGGGCAGACAGGGGTAGATATCAGCAAGTTATCTATCGCCGCCGGAGGCTGATGACTCTCATTCCCTACATTATTCCAAAAAAACACCAAATTAAAGGTGTCGGCCTCCTCCAGACACACGTCATAGCTATGGCTCACCCACACGTTCGACGAACACAGCGGCATTCCGCCGTCCACCGCTATATAATCCTCCGAGATATTGAGGCCGCTACCGTAAGGGTCGTAGATATCATAAGGAATACGCCCCATCCCCTCTGGTACCACGCCCGCTATCAGCGGCACGTCGACAGGCAGTAGCAGCACACGCAAAAAGTCAAAGATAATGCCATATCTCATCAAGCCGTTGCATCGCCAGTCGAATGCGATGCGGCTAACTCCTCGTGGCAGCACAACCCTTTTATAGGCAAACACCACGCTACGAACATTATCGTAAGCATTGATGAGGCCGTTATCTGTGATGAAAAGGCCATTTCCCATCACACTGCCGCCGGCACCCACCATCCAGTAATTAGGCTGAGAGCCATTGACCATCTGCCATCCCGATGTGTCGGTCGGGTGGTCGAAATCGCACCAGTATACCGTGTCTTGTGCCCATGCTATGGAATTAAAGGCAATGGCAACTGCCAAAAATATCCTTTTTTTCATAAACGAATTGTTTTTAATTGATTTTGCAGGTTTATTATCGGAATAATAGTTATTACATCTTGCTATGGTTTTATTTTTCTTGTTCTATAATATTAGACGCAAAAAACCATAAAAACCACTACTCAAGAAAAAAAAGTTACATTTTCGTACAACACACTATAATACAAGCATCTATATAACATTAAAAAAAGTTAATAACACAAAGTGGGTAATGCTTATCTGTGTGAATCCCTGACTGACGGACTAACATATCAACGTATCAACATATCAACATATCAACGAATTATCAGTTTCTTCACCACACTGTGACGGTCGCCGATGATGCGTACATAGTAGGTTCCTTGAGGCAGCAGAGAGGTGGCGAGGGTGGTGTGTTGGGTTTGGGCCGGCAGGGTATAGGCCTGCATGGTGCGGCCTGAGATGTCGAAGACTACCACACGCACGGCGCTCATGTCGGCAGACAGTGTGAGCTGCACGTCTCCGCCGGTGGGGTTGGGATGGAGCTGCAGATACGGGTCGTCGGGCTTGCCGTCAATACCGCTGTACTCAGTGGTGATGGTCAATCGGTTGGACCAGCTCTCGCTCACATAGTCGGCACTACATACCGATCGGACGTAGATGTCGTAGGTTGTTTCGCCCGTAAGGCCTGTAAGGAGGAAGGGGTGATGGTCGGCTTGCACGGTGATGCCAGTGCCTTGGTCGAAGCCTTGCCGGCCCCACTCCACCAGCCATTGTTCGGGACCTTCGTCGCACTGCCAATCGATAAGGGCGGAGTTGCCATGCACCTCAAGGGCTTCCAAGTCGGTGGCATCGGGGCAGAAGTATGAGACGAACGAGATGGTGTCACTCCAGATGCTGGGCTGGTCGATATATTCGCACTGCACCTCTACGGCAGCGTAGTAACGGGTGGCGGCGGTGAGGCCATCGACCGAACCGTTGGCCAGATAGGTGGTGATAGTGGTGTCGAAGGCGGTGTTCCACACACGCAGGCGATAACAGATGTTGTTATCCTCAGGTATCCAGGCGAAGCTGGCTGACTGGTTGGAGACGCTGAGCAGGCGCAACCCCAAAGGCGGCAGGCAGGGAATCTCAGCGGTGTTGAAGGTGCCTATCGACCAATTGGAAACGCCCTCGCCGCAATATTGACGGACGTGGTAGACGTAGTCGCTATCGAAATAATAGTTGGTGAGGGTAAAGAAGGTGTCGGTAGTGAGGATATTGTCTTCGATCCAGCGGTCGCTGCCCGTGAGGCGGTAGCCTACGAGATAGCTGTCGCTGGTATTGTTCCAGTGCAGGGTGACGTCGTTGGCCCGCACACGAGGCATGCGGAGTTGGGGACGTGGGCAGCCGTTGGGAGGACAAATCTCGACATTGAACACATTGCGATAGTCGAGCACGGCTCCTTCCACCACATAGGGCGGGAGTGAAGAGAGGGAGGTGCAGTCGATGTCGTCGTAATTGCTGTAATAGACGAGTGACATGGGGCGGTAGGTTTCGGACGAGGCAAAGGCGAAGGTGTAGTTGTGCGAGCGGGCGCTATTGTCGTCGATGGCTATTACCAAATTGTCGGTACCATTGTAGGCAAAGGGAGTGCCCAGCAGGATGCGGGTCCACCCCTGCGAGCAGTTCAACGAGCCGATATAGACCACCCGCAGGTCGCTATGCGGCACTGCGTCGCTGAGCGAGGTGAAGGAGCTAAGGGTTGTATGCCCCATATATATAGTACAATTGTTCTTACTGGACATGCGGACAGGCGAGTTGTAGAGGAAACTGATACTGGAGATATCGCCTTCGCCACTCAGTTCCGACGCGAGCACGATCTGCTGGGTGTAGGAGTAACGGTAGGCATTGCAAACGGGGAGGTAGTAGGTGGACCCACGCCACGAACCATCCACCAGGTCGGAGGTACCTCCGATGCAGGCATTCGTTGAGAAGGTGAGAAGCGGAGAAACCATGCTGCTCACGGTGTCGCACAACTTCCTGACTCGCACTCTGTAGGTGGTGCCAGGCAAAAGGGCGTTGTATTGCATACTGTTGGTATGCACCGTGTCGTTGGCCAGCAGGAACATGTCGGTATTGTATAGCATCACTTGGTAATCGGCAACAACAGGGCCATGCCACGCTATGGTGGCGGCTCCCGAGGTGACGGCAGTGGCTTGCACATTGTAGGGATGCTGGCAGGTCTCATATTGGATGCTGACATTGTCGACTGCGCCGGGTGTCGTATAGATGCCCGCTCTGCCATACCAGTAGAACACCAGTCGCCACACGCCCCTCAGGCTGTCAATGGTGAAGTGGTAGTCGCGCCAACTTCTCGAGTCACGGATGTTGGCCAAAAGGGTCAAGTCGCCCAAACTTCCCCAAGGCGACTCGTTGGCATAGTTCGACGGTATGTTGGGGATGGCTACAGGCTCGACCAAAAACACGGCCAGTCCGTCGTAATCGATTCCGCCTGTAGGATTGCCCCCCTCGCTGGCGCTAAAGGAGACGACATAGCTGGTATCGCGGTTTCCGAAGTCGAAATCGCGATACACAGCTGAGTTTATCACCGTGTTGGAGAGTATGCCACGGGTTGCGCCGCTGTCGATGGAGAGATAGATGCTGGGGGCTGGCTGCCCGTCGTCCGCACCCCTACACCAGGTGGCAGCGCAGTTGGAAAGGGTCTGCCAATTGTTCCACTCGGCCACCGTGTCAAACCCATATTGGTAGGGCACCGAGGCAGGTATCTGCTGGGTGACTATGAGTCCGGGGGTGTGGCACCACTCCGAGGTGTCGCTTTCGCCACAGATGCTGCGCACATAGTAGTCGTAGGTGGTGGCAGGGGTTAGCCCTGTGATGGTGAGCGAATTGGTGCTTGTCGTTTGGCTCACGCCACTACCGAGGGCACCCCCGTGGGGCATATATTCCACCTGCCAACTGGTGGCACCCGAGCCGCCACTCCAAGCGATGGTGGCCGAGGTGGTGGTGAGGTTGGTCACTGTCAGTCTGTGGGGACGTGCGCAGGTGGGTATGAGTTCGACTGCTAGGCTGTCAATATAGACGCGGTTGTTCAACGACCGACCCCAATGCGTAGAGCGCAGGGTGATATATCTGCCTCTGCCCGCGGCGCCAGTCAACGGCACCTCGTAGACCGTCGGGGTCGGCGTAAGGGTGATGGTGTCGAGCGAGTTGAAAGTGGTGAAATCGCCCTCGGTCGAACACACGCCTACAATCAGTTCGTGCGAGAATATCTCGCCGTAGTTGGTATCACTCGATGCCTTCACCACCAACTGCAGCGTTTGGATGGCGGCAACCGAGGCATCAACTCCGGGCAATATGGCATAGGCGTTGTTCAGATAGAGCGCTCGCCCCCTGCTCAGCGCCCCCATGGGCATATAACTGACTACCGAGGCGTTGCCACATACCCAGCACTTGGGATAGGGCAACCCGTCCAAATCCTCGAAGTTTTGGGTATAGGGCAGCGAATCAATCTCGCCACATTGGGTGCTGAACGTGGCGACAAACGACCACCGTGAGGTGTCGTCGCCACAGAATCCGCGCACATAGACATCGTAGTCGGTGGAATGGTTGAGCCCCCGCAGCGTCACGGTGTCAGCGTTGCATGCCAGCCGTGTGCCCGAACCGAGGGCAAAGCCTGCAGGCCCGTACTCCAACTCGTAGTGTCCCGCCTCGCCACCGTCCCACTGCACCTCGGCGGTAGTACGGGTGATGATGCCAAAGGTCAAGTTACTGGGACGGGGACAGGTCTGGATATAGTCGATCAGCAAGTCGTCGATATCAACAAAATCGTTGCCCAGCATCAGCGCAATATATCGTCCCTCACCTTCGTAGCTGTCCATCAGCACCTCTTTCTGCTCCCATTGGTTCAGCCGCGTGGGCGTTACGCAGGCCACCTCCTCAAAGGTGGAAAAGTCGGTCGGGTCGGTCATCACGCCAACCTTCAACCGATAGGAGACCAAGCCTTTTGCAAAAAAGCTGACCTGCAGACTGCTCACATCCATCGCCATAGCGGGCGTAGCGAAATAAACTGGCCAAAAATCCGACCAAGAATGCTCTAACGACAGCTTGTGGATACCCGAATAGGCACCATTATTAGTAGTAATGTGGGGATAATAGTTGTTGGTATAGCTAGGCTGAGGTATGCCTCTGTACCAACAAGGTTCAAAAGCTTCACTACGACCACATTCGGCATAGAAATCTTCGAAATCCTCAAACAACGGCAGCTCATACACACTGGCACACAAGGTGGTGAACGAAGCTATGCTATAGAGGCTGTCGCCCCCACAATGGGGCACTACACCCACCCTGTAGTCCGTATTGGCATCCAGCAGCATCAGCTGATAATGGTTAGCGACCACATGGCTGTCGGCCAGCGTCCACACGCTGTCGGCCGCCTCGCGGTAATATACGCTCCACACACTATCGCGGTAGCCCGGCACCCAATCCACCATGGCATAGTCCTCCCCCACGCCCTGCACCGTTACGCTAGGCAGCGCGCAGGTCGCCAACTCGGCACAACCCATCGTATGGAAAATCAACGAAGGGCGATAATTACTCAGATGAGCGGTGCCCGTCTGGGCATTGGCTGTGGTAAACGGCTCCTCGATCAAGTAGCTGCGCACAGTTCGGTTGCCGACCACCTGGGTACTGTTGCCGAAAAACGAAGACGACTGCAGTGCTCCCAAGGAGTTGTTGATAAAGGAAGTAACCACCAGATTGTCCACCCCGTTCCACGAGAATGGGCGGTCCAACTCGAAATGCACCGTGCCGCTATTGCCGGCAGCATACAGGGCGGGACCATACACACGGTCAGCAGACGTCACCTCCAACAAATCTTCCGTCGAGGCATAGAGGCTGTCCCTGGTAGTCGACACAAAGAGGCTCACCGTCATATTGTGTGGGTTGTTCGAAAAGGTATAGTCTATGCCCGTTATCAGCCCTGCTTCCACACCCGCTGCATGCAGCTCGTCGGCGGTATAGATACTTTGGCAAAGCGAATGGACATAGATGTTCGACACTGGCACCCCTGTCGTGCGGCTGCTGCCAGTACCCAGCGCACTAGTGTCGGCCGTAGTGCTGTCGCCCACGACGCAAGGTAGTGGCAACGTGGTAAAAACCACACCCTCCCATTCGCTGTAGGCACTGCTGTCACACTGCGCGCGCACCCATGCCCTATACGTAGTGAGAGGCTGCAAACCCCACACCGTGCAATGCGGCTCGGTGCTACTGAAATGCAGCGAGGCGCTATCGGGCCCCGATGGGTTAGTCTCCATAGTATCCACCTGCTCAACCCACACATCATAACCACTCGGCTCATGCACCGTGCCATGCTGCAAGCTCCACTCCACCCGCGCACCTGCCGCATTGGCTTGGCTCACCATCAAATGCTCCACCCGCTGGCAGGCAGTTTGATGGGTAATTACAAAATCGTCAAACCGCACATAGCCGTTCA
Source organism: uncultured Bacteroidales bacterium (assembly GCA_947303735.1). Classification (GTDB taxonomy): domain Bacteria; phylum Bacteroidota; class Bacteroidia; order Bacteroidales; family P3; genus Colimorpha. Next base: position 33,640 of record CAMYZD010000010.1, read on the forward strand.
CCCAATCGTTGCCCATATCCAAGAGGGCAATATTTTCACCACCATAGCCGTCCATCTCCACCACACACCGCTCCCACTCGTCCGAATTCACCACCACTCGGCTCACCGGCACAAAGCTGCCCACATCGCTAGCATTAGGCAACAACCCCACCAAAAACTCATGCGAAAAAGGCAGATAACTCGACTCTCGCGAGCAACGGAACGACAACTGAATATTGCCCGACGGGGTGGCGCTCTCATCCACGCTCGGCAACACCAAGCAGCAATAGCCCGACTGCGCGATGCGCCACCTCAGCACCTTGCCTCCATCGACACTCCGCACATCTGCGTTGCCACCCGTCCTCAACACCCTCCAACAAGGAGGCAACGTCCCCACTGCAACCGAATCAAAATCTTGAATATAGGGCAACGAGCCGAGTCCTACACACGGTGTATGTACATGCACCACCACAGGGGTGGTCGAATCGGCACCACACAGCGTGCTCACATACACCCAATAGTCCGTATTGGGCATCAGCCCCGTAAACTCTGCCGAGGTATCCTGCACCACTTGTGTGGCCCCATGTCCGAAAGGCACGGTGGCAGTGCACAACTCCACATGCCAGTCCGACGCGTTCCCCTCACTATAGTCCCGCCAATTCACCCTCAATGCCGTAGGGCCGAGCGGCGAGACAAACAAACGCATCGGCTGCGGACACAACGGTCGCGACACCACCAAATTGTCCACTGCCGCAGGATGATCCCATTGCAACATAGAGCAGTACCACATAAACACCAACGTATACACCCCCGAATCCTCCACAAAACAATCGTAGCTATGGCTCACCCACTCGCGCTCACCGCACTGAGGCGTATTGTCATCCAGCGCAATATAGCCCGCTGGCAATTCCCTATCCGACCTCACCCCCATCCCATCAGGCACTTGGTTCTCAATCGGTGTCATCACACCCGGCACCAACAGCACACGCATATAGTCGTAGGCCGTATCGCCGTCGCGCCGACCGTTACAACGCCAGTCATAACTAAAACGGTACGCCCCCCTCGGCAACACCAGTCTCCGATAAACATACGACACGCACGGCGAGCCATACAAATAATAATCATTGTGGGAACCGTCGTAAGTGACAAACAACCCCGCGCTACTCATATTCGTAGCCGTACCCAAAACCCAATAATGCCTATACCTGTTGCCTGCAAACATCCAGCCGCATGTATCGTCCGGATGGTCAAAATCGCACTGATAAACCGTATCCTGCCCCCTCACAATACCGACAAAGACTATGGCAACAGCAAATAAAAACAACTTTTTCAACAAGCTGGAAGTATTGGGCAAATCACGTAGCGTTTGCCCTATGCCAAGGCGAGAAAAAGACTGTTGCGTAGAAACTAACTTTTTCATAATATATAATGTATTTTAGTTCGTTTATCAAAAAGACTAACACATTCCCACATCCATCTTTATTAATCCGTTGTCCGTTGATAGGTTTATACAGCTCGCATTAAACAAATCAACTTATCAACTTATAACTCATCAACTTATCAACATATCAACTCATCAACATATCAACATAAACCTTCCCGTTTGCCTATATAGACTGAAAAAAGTCGTTTTTGTTGCAAAAATAACATTATTTAACACATTATTTTGAGTGACCAGTGACTTGTGACCTGTGACCTGTGAATGAAAATTAAAAATTGGCTACCGCACCTTTTAGTTTTTAGTTTTTACTTTTTAGTTTAATAAGGTCACTGGTTACTAAATATCTGTTCACTTGCCGGATAGTACTATGATTTGATTTTGCAAAGATACAACTTTTTATTTGTCTAATCACTATATATCGTGTCACTGGTCACAGGTCACTGGTCACTGGTCACTGGTCACAGGTCACTGGTCACTATATAAAAAAGACACCCTTGTGGGGTGTCTTTTTCGTTTTATTGCTATGCTTAAGAGTTACTCGGTGGCAGCCTCGGGTTTGAGGAAGACAACAAGATAGTGCTTGAGGTCGATGAACTTCTTAGCAGCAGCCTGAATGTCCTTGGCGGTGACAGACTTGACGATGGCTTCGTAGCCGTCGACCACATAGTCGCGGCTCTCGTTGAAGCGGTAGCTGCCCATAATCT
>CAMYZD010000011.1 GCA_947303735.1 uncultured Bacteroidales bacterium
GCTGGAGCATCGATTATCTATTTTCTCTATTGGAAATTTGATGCGTTTGCCCTGACATTTTGTATGTTTTCTTTGTCTTTTTAGGAGGAAAAGTGTATTTCTCGTCATTTCCACTTTTCTGCCCAGTCCCAATTATGATTGATCCTATTCTATCCTTAGGATAGAATAGGTATATCCCTCGCATTGAAGTCTCTTTCATTTTTACCATTCACGCTGCCTATGGCGGCGTGCTATACTATATCCGCAGATTCAATGTTTAGATTGATTGGTCATGCCTTTGCTTTGTATCGACTATGAATAGGGGTGATGTCTATTGTAAAAAGTAAACTCTAATACTACTTCTTCGCTTTTGTATTCGATGTTGGAGCGAAGAAAAATCGAAGACGGAGCGGAGGTCGGCCTTAGGCACTGCTTCTGCAGTGAGGAAATATGATGAAATCTTGGAGCGCTGAGACCGAATTGTTAAATAGTCTTTAACATTGAGAATTGGATATATTGATTGAACAGAGTAGGAGGGGACAAATATTGATTTTTCTGGAATGGGTGAATTATGATGTTTTGTTGATTATTTAGGTGCAGAATCACGTAATAGTTATGCTATGGCTAAAGATACTTGGAGAATAAAAGAACGTGTTATTTTTGTAAAATAATCACATTATATATGTAAATACATTTGTAAATTATCGATAACAAATGTAAATATTATAGATGTAATACGAGAATATTTGTAATAATAAGAAAATAAGGAGATATAAATGTATTTGATTATAGTAGTATTATTAAAATCAGATAATTAACTAATATAATATAAACTATTAATTGAATAATTTCGCATTAATATTGATTTGGACTCTTATATATTTGTTATTATTCTGATAATGAACGATTATATATATAATAATATAAAGTATATCATTATAAATTAGTATGTGTACATTTGTAAGTTTACAAAAATAAATCAGAATATATCAAAATAATTATGTACTTTTGTGAATTATTTCTATGGTTTACTTTTGTAAATTTGTCAAGTGAGAAAGATGTTTATGTTTTGGAAGTTTTTCTTTGGGTATACGTATTTAGATTGAGTGAGAGATTGTGCAAATATGGTGTGATTTGGGGTAAATTGGAATACAAGTTTCTTTTCGTTCTAGAGCGATAGGTTGGAGTTAGATGTCGAATAGCGCAAGGAGATTGGGTTGTTGCAAGGAAAGGTAATAAAGGTGTTAGTTGTGATTATGGTGAGTTTTATTAATCAAGAATTAGAGAATTTAAGATTTTAAAGTGATGGATGAGATGTAGATTACTATTTTGAATTTTTCGATATACTCTAATATATAATGTATCAATATATGGTAGACCGTATCAATTTATTGCTAAAGGCAAAGAATGTTACAGCAAGGCAGTTTGCCGAAGAAATCGGGATTCAACCCAGCGGCATGTCGCATATTCTGTCGGGGAGGAATAATCCGAGTTTGGATTTCGTCATGAAAGTAATCAAGCGTTGGCCAGAAGTGAATATTAATTGGTTGATGTTTGGGATGGGGGAGATGTATGCCAGCGTGCCTTTGAATGCGCCTGAAAGGAAAAATCGTGACGCCGAGGCTCCTGTATCGAAGGGTGAGGCAGAGCAATTTGACCTGTTCTCGTCGCAAGAAAGGCCAGAAGTAGCGCCTACAGTGAGTGATAAACAACCTTCCGAAGTCGCTCCTGTCCAGCAGCCCACGCCTTCGGCTGCCAAGGCAGTCTCCCCCAAAGTTGAATCGCCTATTATGCCCACAAGCGAGGCCAAGCCTACCTCGTCTCCCATGCCTGCACAAAAAGAACAGGTGGTCCACGAGGGGCAAAGCACTGATAATTCGACAGAAGCACCAATATTGGTCTCTGACCCTTCGCATCCGATGCCAAAGAAGAAGAAAGTAGTGAAGATGATTGTGATGTATGACGACCATTCTTTCGCTGAATATTATCCCGAATAGGCTGTGATTGTAGTCGTTCGGTCGGTGAAGAAAAGTTTTTTTTGTTGATTGAAAAAAAAAGTGTATCTTTGCAACCGATTTCAAAAAGCAGAAATCTGGTCCCATAGCTCAGTCGGTTAGAGCAACTGACTCATAATCAGTGGGTCCTTGGTTCGAGCCCAAGTGGGACCACTTTTTTTTATAATCTTAAAAGAATAAATACTATGAATATAGATTGGCAAAACCTACCCTTCGGTTACGTAAAAACCGATTATAACGTACGCTGCTACTTCCGCAACGGCGAATGGGGCGAGATTGAAGTTTCGTCTGACGAGACCATCAACATCCACATGGCTGCCTCGAGCCTTCACTATGGCCAGGAAGCTTTTGAGGGTTTGAAGGCTTATCGCTGCAAGGATGGTAAGATCCGCATCTTCCGCCCCGAAGCCAATGCCGAGCGTCTGCAGAGCACTTGCCGTGGCATTATGATGCCTGAGCTCTCCACCGAGAAGTTTGTAGAGATGTGCAAGAAGGTCATCAAGCTCAATGAGAAGTTTATTCCTCCGTACGGAACGGGTGCCAGCCTGTATCTGCGTCCCCTGCTGATCGGTACGGGTATTACCGTGGGTGTGAAACCTGCCAACGAGTATCTGTTCCTCATCTTTGTCACCCCCGTGGGACCTTATTTCAAGGGCGGTTTCAAGGCTAACCCCTATGTGATCACTCGCGACTACGACCGCAGCGCTCCTCTGGGTACTGGTAAATATAAGGTGGGCGGCAACTATGCAGCCAGCTTGAAGGCTCACACCGAGGCTTGCCACGGTGGCCAGTATGCTTGCGAGTTCTATCTGGATGCCAAGGAAAAGAAATATGTCGACGAGGCTGGTGCTGCCAACTTCTTCGGTATTAAGAATGACACCTATATCACTCCTAAGTCAACTTCTATTCTGCCCTCCATCACCAACAAGAGCCTTATGCAGTTGGCCGAGGACCTTGGCATGAAGGTTGAGCGCCGTCCTATCGACGTTGAAGAGTTGGCCGAATTCCAGGAAGCTGGTGCTTGCGGTACCGCTGCCGTTATCAGCCCCATCGAGCGTCTCGACGACCCCGCCACTGGCAAGAGCTATGTCTTTGGCAAAGAGCCGGGTCCCTGGAGCACGAAGCTGTACAATGCACTCCGCGCCATCCAGCTGGGCGAAGCCGAGGATGTTCATCATTGGAACACCGTCATGGACTAAGTAACTAGTTGAGATCAAAGATATCTCACAATCCCGCGACCGCAAGGTTGCGGGATTTTTGTTTGTGGCTATGATAAAAAAAAGAGCCGCCCACTTGGGCGGCTCTCGATTTGTTTAATATTTGTAGAAGCCTTCGCCGGTTTTGCGGCCGAGGAGGCCGGCGCGGACCATCTTGCGGAGTAGGGGATGGGGACGGTATTTGGGATCGCCAAATTCCTTGTAGAGGACTTCCATGATGGCGAGGTTGACATCGTTGCCGATAAGGTCGGCCAAAGCCAGCGGACCCATGGGGTGGTTGGCACCGAGCATCATGCATTTGTCGATGTCTTCGGCGGTGGCGATGCCGTCGGCCAGGATGCCCACAGCCTCGTTAATCATGGGTATGAGGATGCGGTTGACCACGAAGCCAGGAGCCTCGTTGACCTCGACGGGGGTCTTCCCCACGGAGGTGGCAAGATCGACGATAGTCTTGCAGACTTCGGCGGAAGTCAGCTGGCCTTTGATGACCTCGACGAGAGCCATGCGGTCGGCGGGGTTGAAGAAGTGCATGCCGATGAATTGGGCGGGACGGCTCGTGCAGGCAGCGATCTCGGTGATCGACAGCGAGGACGAGTTGGTGGCGAAGACGGTCTCGGGCTTGCAGATCTTGTCAAGCTCCATGAAGACGTCTTTCTTCAGTTGCATCTCCTCGACGGCGGCCTCGATGACGAGGTCGGCATCGGCGAAGGTGGCGTAGTCGGTGGTGGTGGTGATGTTGGCGAGCAGGGCGTCGACGGCCTCCTGGGTCATCTTGCCTTTCTCGACGAGTTTGGCATAGGATTTAGCAATGGAGCCCATGGCCTTGTCGATGCTGGCCTGGGATCTACTTTTCATGACGACGGGCATCTTAGCGGCAAAGGCCTTGACAATGCCTTTAGCCATGGTGCCGGTTCCAATAACGCAAATTTTCATGGTATAGAGTTTTTAGTTTGGTATTATATGAATGAAATAGTTATTTTCCTTGGAAGGTGCATTTATCCTTGTTGAGGAAGGCTTTCATGCCGTTCTTCTGGTCTTCGGTGGCGAAGCATTTGCCGAAATAGCGACTCTCGAAGGCGATGGCTTCATCGGCAGGGAGGTCGTACTCTTCGTTGATGCATTTCTTGGCATAGGCGACAGCCAGAGGGGCGTTGTTGCAGATGCTCTCGGCCAGCTGCATGGCGGCGGGCATGAGGTCGGCAGGTTCGTAGACGGCATTGACCAGGCCGATGCGCAGGGCTTCGTCGGCCTTGATGGGTTTGCCAGTGAAGATGAGTTGCTTGGCGATGCCCATGCCTACGAGTTTGGCCAGGCGGTAGGTGCCGCTGAAGCCGGGGATAATGCCTAGGCCGACTTCGGGTTGGCCGAAGCGGGCATTGGAAGAGCAGATGCGGATGTCGCACGACATGGCGAGTTCGCATCCTCCGCCGAGGGCAAATCCGTTGACGGCGGCGATAACAGGGATGTTCAAGGTCTCAATCTTGCGAAATACGTCGGCACCGCGTTTGCCGAAGGCAAATCCCTCGTTTTCTTGAAGGTTAGCCATCTCACTGATGTCGGCACCCGCCACAAAAGACTTTTCGCCATCGCCCGTAATAATGAGGACACGGGTAGAGGGGTTGAGGTTGTCGAGGGCGGTATTGATTTCGCCTAAGATAGTGCTATTAAGAGCATTGAGCGACTTGGGGGCGGAGATGGTCAGCGTGGTGACAGCTCCGTTTTGTTCAATCTTTAGAAAATCGTACATGGTGATGCGATATTGTATTATTTGAGTTTGCAAATGTACGATTTTTTTATGGATTAGTGAAAAAATAATAGAAAAAAGTGTAGATATCAAAAATAAGTTGTATTTTTGCAAAGTCAAATAAGGAGAAATATTCGTCTAACCCAAAAGCCTAACACCTGATGGAGAAGAGAATAGGAACAGTAACTATACTAATATCAGACCGTAGTAAGTCTGCGGAAATCAACACCATTATTTCGGAGTACTCCGACCTTGTGCTGTGTCGCCAAGGCCTTCCTTTTCACGACCGTCCCGTGGCGGTTATTTCGCTGATTGTGGAAGGACAGCCTGACCGGATCAATGCCCTCACAGGCAAGCTGGGCCGGCTGGAAGGTGTGGAAACGAAAGCTATTTTGACCAAGAATAATTATTAATCCATTAATCATATGAGACATCAAAACTTTATAGACCGCGACAAGTTGTACGGCATGCTTGACAACAATGCCCCGACAGAGTCGCAACTGAACGACATCCTCAACAAGGCCCGCAAACTCAAAGGCCTCAATCTTGAAGATGTGGCAAAACTCCTCTGCGTTGAAGACGAGGCCGACATACAGAAGATACTTGACACCGCCGAGTATTGCAAGGACGAGATTTATGGCCGTCGCTTGGTACTTTTTGCCCCAATCTATACCGGCAATGCCTGTGTGAACAACTGTGTTTATTGTGGTTTCCGTCGTGACAACAAAGCTTTGAAACGCAAAATCCTCACTTTGGACGAGATCGAGACCGAAACCCTCCACCTGCTGAGAATGGGACACAAGCGTGCCCTGCTCATCTGTGGTGAGAGTCCGCGCAACGATGCCAACTATATGGTCGAGGCCATTCGTCGTTGCTATGCTGCCAAAGACGAGAAAGGCAGCACCATTCGCCGTATCAATGTGGAGCTGGCACCTATGAGCGTTGAGGATTATGCCAAGCTAAAGGCCGAGCGTATTGGGACCTACGTCTGCTTCCAGGAGACTTACGACCCTGTCGAATACGCCAAGTTCCACCCTGCAGGCACCCCTAAGGCCGACTATCTGTACCGCCTCACCTGTATGGACCGTGCCCAGGAGGGAGGAATCAACGACGTGGGTATCGGTGTCCTTTTCGGTCTTGTAGACTATCGCTTTGAGATACTTGCCCTTATGGAGCATGCCCGTCATCTTGAAGAAGACTATGGCTGTGGCCCCCACACCGTCAGTTTCCCCCGCATTGAGCCTGCAGAAGGTACTCCTTTCAGCTTGCCGGAGAACATACCGCACCCTGTGAGCGACAAGGACTTTATGAAAATCATCTCTATCATCCGCATCGCCATGCCCTATACGGGTATCATTATCAGTACCCGCGAACGTCCAGAGATGCGCGACAAGTTGGTCAAATACGGTGTCAGCCAGATTTCTGCCGCTTCAGAGACCAACCCTGGCGGTTACGACGAGGAAGGTGACAATACGGCTGCCAAGCCTTATGAGAAGACAGGTACTACCGGTGCGCAGTTCACTCTTGGCGACCACCGTTCGCTCGACGAGGTCATCAGCATGATGATTGATGGCGGATACATACCTAGTTTCTGCACAGGTTGTTATCGTAAGGGCCGCGTGGGTGCCGACTTTATGGACCTCGCCAAGCCTGGCCTCATTAAGGAGTTCTGCAAACCCAATGCCATGTTCACTTTCCGCGAGTATCTTGAGGACTATGCCAGTCCCGAGACCAAGGCCAAAGGGTTGGAATTGTTGAAGAAACTGACTCAGACCTTCAGTAAGGAAGATCTCAAGAAGCGTGTAGAAGGCAATCTCTGTAAGATTGGTGAAGGCGAGAGAGACCTGTATTTCTAGTAGATAATACATATACATAAAAAAGAGTGGTTGCTTATAGGCAATCACTCTTTTTGTATTATGGCTGATAGGGTCAGACTTCAGAAGGGAGGGGTAGGGAAGAGGACAGCTCTGCCTCCAACTGTTGGCTGGTAGCCCCATTCTCTATGTGGAATGTGAGTTTCTGATCTTCATTCTCATTGTCCTCGGTGGTGGTGATGTGGATTGTATCACCAGGAAGGATGTCGGCCTTGATGATCTCATCGGCAAGGTCGTCCTCAATGTAGTGCTGAATAGCTCTTTTAAGCGGGCGAGCACCGTATTGTTCGTCCCAGCCTTTCTTGAGGATAAAATCTTTCGCCTTGTCGTCGATGTCGATACCATAGCCCATACCTTTTACACGCTTAAAGAGTCCCTTCAGTTCGATATCTATAATCTTGTGTATGTCAGCACGCTTAAGACTATTGAAAAATACGACATCATCGATTCTGTTTAGAAACTCGGGGGCGAACTTTTTCTTCATTTCCTTCTCAATGACCGACCTCTCAAGAGAGTTGCGTTCTGCCTCGCGAGCAGCCGTGTTGAATCCGACACCTGTGCCGAAATCCTTGAGTTGGCGGGTACCGATATTGGAAGTCATAATAATGATAGTGTTCTTGAAGTCGACCTTACGACCCAAACCATCGGTCAGTTGGCCGTCGTCGAGCACTTGTAGCAGTACATTGAACACATCGGGGTGCGCCTTCTCGATTTCGTCCAAGAGGATGATAGAGTAGGGTTTGCGGCGTACTTTCTCGGTGAGTTGTCCGCCCTCCTCATAACCCACGTATCCCGGAGGTGCTCCGATAAGCCTAGAGACGGCGAATTTCTCCATGTATTCGCTCATATCGATGCGTATCATATTAGCTTCGCTGTCGAACAGGTATTTGGCGAGCACCTTGGTGAGGTAGGTCTTTCCCACGCCTGTAGGGCCAACAAAGATGAATGAGCCGATAGGACGGTTGGGGTCCTTGAGGCCAGCACGGTTGCGCCGGATGGCTTTCGATATTTGGCGGACAGCCTCGTCCTGCCCAACCACAGAGCCTTGCAGCTCGCTCTCCATGACGAGCAGTCGAGAGCTTTCGTTCTCGGCGATGCGCTGTACGGGCACTCCTGTCATCATGGCAACCACTTCGGCCACGTCTTGGTCGGTCACAGGGATGTGCTTGTCGCGTTCCTCTTTTTCCCAAAGTTCCATGCGCTCTTTCAGCCGTTCGCGTAGTTGGCGCTCTTGGTCGCGGTACTCGGCCGCTTCGTTGTACATCTTCTTAGATAGTACCGATATCTTCTGCTGTTCAGCTTTAGCTATTTCTTTTTCTAACAGCATGATATCTTCTGGCACTTCAACATGTGCTATACGTACTCGGGCACCTGCTTCATCAAGAGCATCGATAGCCTTGTCGGGCAGAAGGCGGTCGCTCACATACCTCTCAGTTAGAGTTACGCAAGCCTTGAGAGCGTCATCGGTGTATTGAACAAGATGGTGTTCCTCGTACTTTTCTTTGATATTTTTGAGGATGGCAAGAGTTTCTTCGGGAGTGGTGGCCTCGACCAACACCTTCTGGAATCGGCGCTCTAATGCACCATCTTTCTCAATAAATTGGCGATATTCATCGAGAGTGGTGGTGCCGATGCACTGTATCTCACCTCTAGCCAAGGCGGGTTTGAACATGTTGGAAGCATCAAGAGAGCCGCTGGCACTGCCCGCGCCGACGATAGTGTGTATCTCGTCGATAAAGAGGATGATGTCAGGATTCTTTTCCAGCTCGTTAAGTACGGCTTTCATTCGTTCCTCAAACTGGCCACGGTATTTGGTGCCCGCGACAAGAGAAGCCAGGTCGAGCGAGATGACGCGCTTGTCGAAAAGAGTGCGTGGCACACGACCTTCTACAATTCTGATTGCCAGGCCTTCTGCAATGGCACTTTTGCCCACGCCCGGCTCGCCTATCAGGACGGGGTTGTTCTTCTTGCGTCGAGATAGGATTTGGGCAATGCGTTCGAGTTCTTTCTCTCTTCCCACAATGGGGTCGAGTTTGCCTTCGTGGGCCAGTTGCGTGAGGTCGCGACCAAAATTTTCTAGGGCAGGTGTTTTGCCGTCGGACTTGGGGTTGTTGGATGAACTGTAGCGGCCAGAAGGGTGAGGGGTATCGTCGTCTGGGTCGGCGTAGGGGTCGTCGTTGTCGTCTTCGCTAGTTTGAGCCCGGAAGTCGGGTAGGGGAGTGTTGAAGTCGGTAGAAGGAGTCGAGGGGGGCAGAGAACCTTGCTGTTTCAGGTATTTGAAACAAGAGTCGAGGTTGACGTTCTGTTGATTGAGTAGGTGAGATACTAGATTATCCTTCTCTTGCAGTATGGCTAAAAGGATGTGGATAGTGTGAATCTCTTTGGATTTCAGTCGGGTACTTTCGAGAAAACTGAGACGGAGGATTTTTTCACATTGACGCAGCATGGGTATCTCGCTGTCGCTATTGTAGCGGATATCGCTGTCCATCTGTCCGATAGTGGTTTCGATACGCGACTTGATAGAATGTAGATCTACCTCCATGTTGAGTAGCATCTGTACGGCAGAACAATCCTTCTCGCGAAGAATGCCGAGAAAGAGATGTTCGACTCCAATTGCCCCGTTTTTCAAGCGGATAGCCTCGTCACGGCTATTGCTGAGGGCCTGTTGTGCGTGTGGTGTTAGCTTGGGTTCCATATATCTTATTTAGCAAATGCAAAAGTACTACTATTTGAGGGAATAGATTGTGATGGCTTTACAATGTTTTCAACAAGTTGAGGTTGAAATCCGTCACAATACACTTAAGAGTTGGCCTCCTAGTGTGTTGCATTTTGTATATATTTGTAATATAATGTGTTGTGTATGGGTGATAAAATGTGGAAAAAGCGTTTAGAAAAAAGGCTGTTATGTAAAAAAAAAAACGTATCTTTGTATTTCATTTGAAAACCTCAAAGTGTATTTTATAATTGTAATTCAATAATATAATATATAGAAGATGAATTCTGAGAACGAAAAAATTACGCGTGTCGACATTGAAACTACGATGAAGACGGCATATATAGATTATGCCATGTCGGTTATAGTGTCGCGTGCGTTGCCCGATGTCAGGGATGGATTGAAGCCTGTGCAGCGCCGAATTCTGTATGCCATGAACGACATGGGGATGTTTTACAATACAGCCTACCGTAAGTCTGCTACCGTGGTTGGCGAGGTGCTGGGTCAATACCACCCGCACGGTGATTCGTCGGTCTACTTTGCCATGGTCAGAATGGCGCAGCCATGGAATATGAGATATCCTCTGGTTGACGGGCAAGGTAACTTTGGTAGTATCGACGGCGACAGTCCTGCCGCCATGCGATATACCGAGTGCCGCATGGAACAGATTGCCAACGAGATGTTGATGGACATCAAGAAGGATACCGTGGATATGATGCCCAACTATACCAATGAGCGTGAGGAACCCACAGTGCTGCCTGCACGTATTCCAAATCTGCTGGTGAATGGTTCAAACGGTATAGCTGTGGGTATGGCTACCAATATGCCTACCCACAATTTGCGCGAGGTGTTGGATGGTTGTATCGCCTATATTGACAATAATGATATTACGATTGAGGAGTTGATGCAGTATGTGAAGGCTCCCGACTTCCCTGGTGGCGGCACTATTTATGGTTATAATGGTGTGCGTGACGCATACTCTACGGGTCGCGGCAGCGTTGTATTGCGAGCCGATACTTCGATAGACGTGGACAACAAGGGTCGTAACATAATAGTTGCCCATACCATACCTTACGGAGTGAACAAGAGCGAGATGATTAAACGTCAGGCTCAGTTGGTTAAGGATGGTAAGATAGTTGGCATTACCGACATCCGCGATGAGTCGGATAAAGAGGGTATTCGTGTGGTGTATATGCTGCGTCACGACGTGGTACCCAACGTGATATTGAACAAGCTGTTTCAGTTGAGCGAGTTGCAGAGTTCGTTTGCTGTGAACAACATTGCCTTGGTGCATGGACGTCCGATGCTATTGAATTTGAAAGACCTCATTCAGAACTTTGTGGAACACCGCGAAGAGGTGGTGACTCGTCGCACAAAGTTTGAGATGGCCGAGGCAGAACGGCGTGCCCATCTGTTGGAAGGCTTCTTGCGTGCCATCGATATTATTGATGAGATTATTCAGCTGATTAAGCGTTCGAAATCGGTGGATGAGGCAAAACAGGGTTTGATGGACACATGGCAATTTAGTGAATTGCAAGCTCAGGCTATTGTTGAGATGCGTTTGCGTCAACTCACTGGTATGGAACGCCAAAAGTTGCAGGACGAGTATGACGAGAAGTTGCGTTTTATCGCTCGTTGCAAAGAGATTTTGGGCGATAGAAATGTGCTTTTTGAAGTAATAAAGGGTGAGTTGGTTGAAATCCGTGACAAATACGGTGACGAGCGTCGTACAGCTATCCGATACGAGGCTTCGAATTTCCGCATTGAGGACACTATTCCTGATGACGAGGTGGTTATCACCATTTCGCACATGGGATATGTGAAACGTACCTTGCTGAGTGAATATCGCGCCCAGACACGTGGAGGTGTGGGCTCAAAGGGTAGTTCGGTGCGCAGCGAAGACTTTGTAGAACATATATTTATGTGTACCAACCACAACTATCTGTTATTCTTTACTGAGAAGGGTCGCTGCTATTGGATGAGAGCTTTTGAGGTGCCTGAGGGCGAAAAGAATTCAAAGGGTCGTCCGATACTGAATATGATCAATATTGAGCCTGACGACAAGGTGAAGGCATACGTGAATGTTGAAAATCTGACCGATGAAGAGTATCTAAAGAATCACTATATTGTGATGTGCACAAAGAATGGCATCGTGAAGAAGACTTCTTTGGAGAGCTATTCTCGTCCACGATCTAAAGGTATTATTGCCGTGGGTATACGAGAGGGCGACGAACTGATAGGTGCTCAACTAACGGATGGCAAGAGCGAGATACTAATAGCCTCTAAGAAGGGTAAAGTGATGCGCTGTGACGAGGAGCAGTTCCGCGGAATGAGCCGTGGGGCATCAGGTGTGAAAGGCATTACGTTGGAGCCTGAAGATGACTGTGTCATTGGTATGTTGGCCTCTAATGACGAACGTGAGAATATCCTTGTTGTCAGCGAAACGGGTTATGGCAAACGCTCAGAGTTAAGTGACTACCGTAAGACTAATCGTGGCAGCAAGGGCGTGATGACATTGAAAGTGACCGACAAGACAGGTGGCATTATTTCGCTTATCAATGTAAACGATGAAGAGGACTTGATGATTATCAATCGGTCAGGAATAACCATCCGTATGAAGATTAGCGAATTGCGAGTTATGGGTCGCAACACTCAAGGTGTGAAACTCATCAACTTAAGGGGTAAGGATTTCATTGCATCCATTACCAAAGTGCCGACTGAGAATGAAGAAGAGGTGGCAGAGATGCCATCGGACCAGCTTGAGAACCATGACAATGGAGAACAATCCGAACCACAGACCGATAATCAATAGGAGTGGAGACTGCAAGAAATTAACAATTAGACATACAAAATAGTAAATCAAAACTTAAAAAACTCAATAAAATGAAAAAAATCGCATTAATGCTCGCCCTCGTGGTTATGGGGTATGCTGTAAGCGCACAGTCGCTCAATGTGTCAAGCGCTCGTGAGGCCCAAAACCGTGGCTATTTGGACAAAGCAAAAAAACTTATTGATGCCGCTTGTGAACACGAGCAGACCAAGAACGATGCCAAGACATGGTATTATGCTGGACTTATCTACAGTTCGATTGGTGGCGAGGCAGAGAAACCTCGTTCCAAGTACAAAGATTTAGATTCCGACTGGTTGGTAAAGAGCAAGGAAGCCGCTCTGCGTTGCAAAGAGTTGGACACCGAGAAGGAGTATGCAGAAGGCAACAACACTATCTTGAGTTTCGTTGGAAATGAATATTACAAAAAGGCTGTCGCCTCCTTCCAGAAACAAAACTGGGATGAGTGCATGGCTCTGTGTGAGGAATCAGTGCGTATCTTCAATGAATGTGGCAAGAGAGAATATGCTTCCGAGTCGTACCTGATGGCAGGTAAAGCTGCTATGAATTCACACAACAACGAGGCCGTGATGAAGTATTTCAAACCTCTCGTGCGTACTAAAACCAAAGAGAATTTGGTATATAGAACGCTGTTTGACATGTACAAATCGACCGGAGATACCAATGAGGCTCTCAAGCTCGCTCAGAATTATGTAAAGTCGTGCAAGGACGACTACAATGCCAACATGATGATGGCTGAGGCTTATCTGCTGAAAGGTAATATGGAACAAGGTAATGCCGAGATTCAGAAAGCTTTGGAGAAGACGGTTGACAAACCTGAACTGCATGCAAGTCTGCTGGCTGCTGCTGGTGCCACTTACGAGGGTGTTAGCGACTTTGTCAATGCAGAACAGCGTTACAAGGAGTCATTGCAGACTCTGCCTAATCAGTTCGTTGCCAATTTCGGTATGGGTAAAATGTTCTACAACCGTGCGGTTGATAAGCTGACTGAAGCTAACAACGTACCACCAGACGATATGTCGGGCCTTTATGACAAGTTGGAGAATGAATGCAAAGATCTTTTCCGCCAATCAATTCCTTATTTCAACAATGCTATCAAGTTTATTGATAACTTGGATGAGGAAGGTCAAGGTCTCAATCGTGCAAATCTGTATCACTGCTTGAATGCTCTGAATACGGTTTACGCACGTCTGGAGATGTACGATGATCTGAAACCGATTAAAGCTCGTATCGAAACGCTTCAAAAGGCTGCACAATAACATAACATAATGGACTTCAAATAAGCCGTTTTCAATATAGAAAACGGCTTATTCTTTATTCGAGTAGGCGCGTTATGTTAAGTAATGAATTCTTAATACCCTTCCTACTTCTTATGAGGTGTGCAAATAATTACTCTAGTTGAGCTAGTCTTAATATCATTTGCATGAATTGGTTATAGTGACCAAGTCCACAACCTTCACATGTGTCGTAGGGATCGTGATAGCCTCCGTAAGGTTGACCCATTGTGAGAATGAAGATTGAAGGACAATAGTTACTAAACCAAAAATGGTCGCTATTGGCAGAATTGTCACGCGGTTTCACCAATCTGGCAGCATGAGTTTCATCGTTGATAGCTTTGAGTTGATTAAAAAAAGGTATAGTCTCCTTGCTATTGGCATTAAATACCATGATACCTTCATCTCCACCGCAAAACATGTCGATATTGCAAAGAAGTTTTACCTTGCTATAGTCGATTAGTGGATTTTCAGCAGCATATTTGGAGCCTCTAAGTCCCGACTCTTCACCGCTGAAGAGCATGAATACTATTGTGTAATATGGTTGTTTTTGGCTTGCAATACGAGCAATATCCATAACAGCAGCAGTACCGCTTGCATTGTCGTGTGCACCAGGAAAGTAGACAGCATCTCCCATAGTGCCGCAGTGGTCATAATGTGCAGTAAAGACAATCATAGTGTCAACGACCCCTTGAACATATCCCACCACATTACGAGTGAGGTAGTTGGAATGATACTGAATTGGAATATCTGCAACCACCTTCTTCACTTTTTTCGGCAGTGCTGTTTCAAGTATTTCAATGCAGACGGGGTCAGGACGTTCTTTATCCACAACCCAAGGCGAATAAGTATCTAATTTACTGACTCCGATAAGCCATGTACCATCTTTCAGTTGTTTCTTCCAAGATGCTTTATCCAGCTTGCTCGGTGTCGCTTGCCGAGCTGTAGGGTATATACGATATTGCGTGTAAGGTTCTAGCTCTACCCCATTAATTTTAAGAGACATCTCCCCTTCAAAGCTATAGCAGTTATAGGTATAGGTTTGGAAATAGTCGACTTGCAAAGGCAGGATTCCAAGTCGCTTCATCTCCCCTGCCAGATATGTGGCAGCAATGCTGTCGCCATGATAGCTGGCTCCTCTACCATGCATATCTTTAGATGAAAGTGTCTTGATTATTTGGCGTACATAGGCAGAATCCTGTGCTTGGGAATAAAATGTTAATGCAATCAGCGAAAGAAAGAGGAAAGCAGTTTTTCTCATAATAGTGAATTATTTGATTTAGAAGCCAGGGAAATGGAAAAACAAAGTGGGTAGAATCAATAGGAAACCTATCAATATCAATGCTAAAATGAGCTTCCATGCCCATTTTACCCATGTTGCGTAAGGTATTTTGGCAACTCCAATACATGCAATAAGAACACCGCTAGTGGGTGTGATCATGTTAGTAAAACCATCGCCAAACTGGAATGCTAGCACCGTTGTCTGTCGGCTCACACCTATCAAGTCAGCAAATTGTGCCATGATAGGCATCGTCAAGGCAGCTTTAGCAGAACCACTAGGCATTATCAGATTGAGAAGAGTTTGGAAAGCATACATCACCCCTACTGATGCAATCTCTCCGGTCTCAGCCAATGAGCGAGTTAGCCCAAAGAGTATGGTATCGATTACCTTGCCATCTCTAAGGATAAAGATGATTCCACTGGCAAGTCCGACAACCAAAGCAGCCGAAAGAATATCCTTGCACCCGGCCAGAAATAACTTAGCGATATCGTCAGCCTTCTGTTTATCGGCAATTCCACTGCAAATGCCCATGGCTAGAAACAGAGCGGAAATTTCCATTACATACCAACCATACCCTAATACACCAACAACAAGATAACAGATGGTAAATAACAAGATGTCGAGGATAAAGAAGTGAACCGACTTGCGTAGCAGAAAGAAACCTGTCACAACGAATAGTGCAGCCAAAATGGGAAGGACGAAGACAGAAGCCTCTCCACCTCCAATGGCTATTGTAGTGGTGGGCATCATCACAGCACAGACAATCATCACAACAGATAAGAGTCCATACATCACCCAAGCTGCTGTAGGTGAATGGTATTTAACAGGGTTTTCTTGCTGTACCCTGGCTCGTTGTCTCCAATAATCGTCGAGTTTGTACATTGGCGATCTCTCAGGATTTCGTTTCACTCGGTTGGCATACCACAAAACGAAGGCTATTCCAATTGTAGTGAGTATAATCCAGCAGAAGAACCGGTATTCGAGCCCTGAAAAGATAGGCAACTCGGCAATTCCTTGGGCAATGCCGATAGTGAATGGGTTGAGCATAGCACCTGCAAATCCAACATGTGCGGCAACATAACACATACATACCCCTACTATGGAGTCATAACCCATCGAAATGGCGAGTGGCACAAAGATTACTACGAAAGCAATCGTCTCCTCACTCATGCCAAATACGGCACCAAAGAGGCTGAACATTATCATAATAAGAGCTATTATGATATTCTCCACGCCTAGTTTTCTAAAAAGTCCATATTTGTTCAGTCGGAGTACTCTGCGCAGGAAAGCCATAACCCCCACATCAATAGCGTGGCTATTATTGAGAATCCAAAAGGCTCCCCCCACCATTAATATAAAAACAATTATATCGGCTTTGTCGACAAATCCGTTGAAAAGCGAAGAGAACACCTGCCAAGTCTGAGGTTGGCTTTCTACGTAATGGAAAGAATCGTTCTGCACCACTTCTCTGGTTGAGATACTTCCATCAGCATTCTGTATACTCACCGTCTGTCGGACAAATTCCCCCGATGGGACTATCCAAGTGCATACAGCTGCAAGCAATATCAGTGCAAAGACGATGGTAAAGGTATGTGGTATTTTTTTCACGACATTGAAGCTAAGAAACTATTACGGTAGCATGGGTCGGAAGAAACATCCTCGCCAAACCACGCTGGAGGAACAAAACTATCAGCGGATTCTGTGTCAGGAAATTCGACTTCCACCAGTTTCAGTCCGTTATGCCTGCCGTGGAATATGTCTAGTTCTGCCACTAGTCCCGCATAAGCCTCGTCTCCCATTTGCTTTTGGAGATCGATACGGTAACGGGTCTTCCCTACCCTACCGCTATCGCACTTGCTCAGAAGTTTTTGAAAGCTATTTGCGCTAAGTGCAAACTCCTCCTCCCTGTTGTGGATGGCAGATGTGTCGTCTCGTCTCAACCGTTCTTTGACAGTAAGGATATAGGTATCGCCCATCCTGCGTATCCGCACGGTGGGCGATGTGCATAAGTATGCCTGTTCTATTTCAAAATGCTCATACTGGTCTAAGTCACTAGGCAGTGTAAGCACCAGATACTTGCGCTCAATTTCCATGGCTTAAGGAAGGCTGTTGAGATATGATGTGACATTCTTCTCTATACGAGCCTCTACATCTGTGCAGGCTTCAGCTTTTTGGAATTTGGAACCAGTAATCTTTTCGTACAGTTCGATATACCTATCCGTGATGCTGTTTACAATCTCGTCTGTCATTTCAGGTACCTTTTGACCTTCTTTCCCTTGGAAACCGTTTTCCATAAGCCATTCCCTGACAAACTCTTTCGACAATTGGCGCTGTCTTTCTCCTTTTGCCTGCCTTTCTTCATATCCGTCGGCATAGAAGTATCGGCTGCTATCAGGAGTGTGAATCTCGTCAATGAGATATATTTTACCGTCGCGTTTGCCAAACTCATACTTGGTATCAACTAAAATAAGACCTTTGTCTGCAGCCATTTCTGTGCCACGTTGGAACAAAGCCAAGGCATACTTTTCCAATTGGTCGTAGTCCTCCTTTGAAACCAATCCTGTACGAATGATCTCTTCGCGCGAAATATTTTCGTCGTGTCCTTCGTCGGCTTTAGTTGTCGGAGTGACGATTGGAGTGGGGAATTTTTGGTTCTCAATCATTCCCTCAGGAAGGGGAACACCGCATAGTGTGCGTGCACCTGCCTTATATTCTCGCCAGGCACTGCCAGCCAGATAGCCTCTTACAATCATTTCAACCTTAAAACCTTCACACTTCAGTCCCACGGTGACCATCGGGTCAGGGGTAGATAGTTTCCAATTGGGGACGATGTCGGAAGTAGCATCAAGAAACTGTGATGCAATTTGGTTTAGTACTTGTCCTTTATAAGGAATACCCTTGGGCAGCACCACATCGAAGGCACTGATGCGGTCGCTAACTACCATGGCCATATATTTGTCGTCAATGTTGTAAACATCGCGTACTTTTCCCACATAGAGACTTTTTTGTTTGGGGAAAGAGAAATGAGTTTTTACTACTGCTTTCATAGATGTTATTATTGTATAGTTGCTATTGTTTATCAAAAGATTGGGCGAAAAAGGTGAAGTTCACTTTTCCATAATGTCTATGTTGCCAAAAATGTGGATGCTCTTTAAACTGATATTCTCGGGGATGTTCCAAAATGAAAATGCCGTCCTCATTAAGAATATTCTGCTCGAAGATAATGTCGGGCAGGCTTGCCAGCTTGTCCAAAGCGTATGGAGGATCTGCAAATACGATATCAAATTTCTTGTATGCCCTCTTCAACAAGTCGAATACATCGGTCCGTACCACATGTAGGTTGTTAATTTCCAACTGGCGTGAGGTAGCCTTAATGAAGTCGGTGCATTGGTTGTTAATGTCAATAGCTGTAACCTCCTTAGCCCCACGTGATATAAACTCGAACGATACCGCCCCTGTACCTGCAAACAGATCTAATATGGTGCATTCGTCATAGTCTCTATAATTATTTAAGATATTGAAGAGACTTTCTCTCGCCATGTCGGTCGTCGGGCGGACAGGGAGGGTTGTTGGAGGATTGAGTTTTCGACCTCTAAGAGAACCTGCTATGATACGCATGGGTTATAGGCTTTATTACGACAGCAGAAGTGCGTGTCGGTAAGTGGGAAATGTTTGGAATTGAGGATTGCTAAAAGTAATGTGGTTACCAGTATAGAGTGTTACGTTGGGGAAGTAGTGTTGCAACATACCATAGATCTCGCGTCCGACTTCTCCGCAGATACAAAGTTCCATGTCGGGAGTCTCGAGATGTAAAGTCTTCATCACGTCAAGGGCGTGGTAGAGGAGCTCTTTCTGGTCGGCAGCGGGATAGCTGTTGCTTAGCAAGAGATTGTTGTTATAGTAGGCTTCAAAGTCCCCTACCCCTTCGCGCACATGCATTAACACTACAGGGTGCTGCACGCTACGAGCTTGTATGTTATCGTTTGCCAATACCGAATGGTGGCAAACTACATCGATTCCAGGGATGGCCAGTTTAAAAGCAGTGACAATGTCGACCGGTGCGGTAAAGACCATGTAGGACTCTATCTGCTCGTTATAGCTGTGGAAAACTCCTATCTCCATCGGCAGGTTTGATACCATCTGCAGATACTGCCTGTCGCGCATTGGGTCATAGAGATGTTTGGGGACCCATACGAAATGGTCAGACTGCACAATTAGCCTCACTTGTCGACATTCAAAGGTAGGTATGCCCTGATCGTCGAAGAGGCTTTTGATGGCTTTCGACATTTCACCAAGAGGCATCAGAAAGTCGAAATTGACATCACCAAAGGTCAGCAACTCCTGGGTAGGGGTAACAACTGAAAAAGAAAATCCATTTGTCCGTAGGCAAATGGATAATCTTAGTTCGTTATTGGCCACCGCCTTATCTGACGTGATAATCGTTGTGACTTGATTAGGCATTCTATTCAAAGTTACCGTCGGTAATGGCCTGGGTCATATCACCCACTTTCCAACCGGGGAAACGGTGGTTCTGTTCCAGTTCGGCAATTTTGTTGATGACCAACTGGTGGTCGAGGTCTGAGAGGAGGTCTTCCATTTTCACCAAGCATTCAAATACAGGCATCTGGTAGCCGCTCTTCTCAATGAAACCGGCTTGCAGGTCGAAGTCGTATTTCTTGTCACGAGGATAAGGAACATAGCGGAGGTTCTTGATCTCTTCGTTGGAGAGTGCAAACTTCTTATTTTTACGCAGGTTATCAATGGGATTGACATATTCCACAACGCGGGAGATGTAGCCAGCTTTGATTGCGTCGCCTTCGGTCATCTCGTTGATATCAACGTCCTCAGGAATTTTGTCATAGTTGATATTCTTGTTCACAACCTTCATGCTATCTTCGTTGAGCAGGCGATTGAACAAGGTGTCGAAACTGCCGGTGTAGCAGCCGTAAGTAATCTTGTAAGCATCCTCCAAAGTACGGATGGCTTTCAGTTTTTCAGCACATGCGTCACGACGCTTTGTGTACTCATTGTCGAATTTCACAGGCTCCATGATGCTGAGATACAGCCACACGGCCAGTCCTACTATCACGAGTGCCAGAAGGATTTGAATTAATGTTCTTTTCTTCATATTATTATAGTGTTTTATTTATTCTATCAATTTGCAAAGATACGAAAAAAGTGTGAAGTGACTAAAAAAAAAGTGAAAAAGAATGATATTAATGTTCGCGATGAATTATATTAACCTGACAATCAAAGTTCTCTAAAATCCACTTTGCGACTCTTTCTGCACAGTAAACAGACCTATGTTGCCCTCCTGTGCAGCCAAAACTAACCATCAGATTGGTGAAGTTGCGCTCTAAATATTTCGAAATAGATGCTCCAACTAACTGTTCGGCACTTGTGAGGAATTGCTCTACCTCCTTGTCACCTTCTAGGAATTCTATCACGGGTCGGTCTTTGCCGGTGTAACACCTGTACTCGGGATAACGACCAGGATTGGGCAGGGCACGACAGTCGAACACATAGCCTCCCCCATTGCCCGAGGCGTCAACAGGAATTCCTTTTTTATAGGAGAAGCTAGTAATGGTTACTGTCAAACCCGAAGTGTTGGTGACCGTACTTTGTGCTTCTTCCGATTCGATGATTTTCTGCCACACCTGTTTTAAATGAGGTATTTCAATCGGTAAAGGGTGATTCTCTACGATTAGTCTCAGATTTCTAATTGCTTGAGGAATGCTGCTAAGGAAATAGTCTTTACGTTCAAAATAACCTCTATATCCATAGGCGCCGAGTGCTTGCATGATACGTACTAGGACATAGCCGTAAAACCTTTGGCGAAATTGTTCTTTGTCAAACGAGTGTATTGCACTAAGGGAGTTTATATAGTGCGTTAGCAGTTCTTGTCTGATAGGCTCGGGCAGGTCGCTCTTGGCGCTATAGAGCAACGAAGCCGCGTCGTATTGTGCAGCACCTCTCCTACCGCCTTGGTAGTCGATGTAGAAAGGTTGGCCGTCACTCAGCATAATGTTGCGCGACTGGAAGTCGCGGTACATAAAGTATCGGCAGTCGGCTTCAAGCAGATAGTTAGAGAATGTGTGGAAGTCATTTTCCAAAAGTCCCTCGTTGAAAGGAACATACTTCATTTTTAGGAAGTAGTATTTGAAGTAGTTCAAGTCCCATTGGATAGATTGAGCATCGAAATCAGTTCTGGGATATGCTTTGCTGAAGTCCATGTCGCGACCGGCCACCTGCATCTTTGCCAGGTCTGTCATCACTCTTTTGTACAGACCCATCATCTCATTGTCGAACCCTACCCCTTGTCGGCGTTTGTCGAACAGAAGGTTATAAAGGGTTGTGTCGCCTAAATCTTGTTGCAGGTAAATGGTTCTATCATCACCAATGGCATATAATTCGGGTACGTTGATGCCCCGTTGCTTAAGGGCTTGGCTGTAGTAGAAGAAGGCTTCGTTCTCATCGACATCGGCGTTGTAGGCGGCTATGCACCTATGCTTAGTGCCAATTATGCGCCAATAGTTACGATTGCTTCCATTAGCCGTGAGTGCCATCATTTCTCCGACAGCCTCGCCTGACCATTGTTCAAACAATCTGTTTAGGCTTTCTTCAACGTTGCCCTTGTTTGTAGTCATAATGATTGTTGTTGGAACTGTTAGTCGGTCAGTTCGTCTAGCATGTGGCAGCTACCAGTGAAATAGGCACCAGATTCAATGGCCAGTTTGTTGGCAACGATATCGCCTTTGACTCGTGAGGTGGCATAGAGGGTGAGAAACTCTTTGACTGAGAGGTTCCCGTTGATAGTGCCGATCACATTGGCATTTTGGCAGACAACATTGCCTGTAATGATACCGTGTTCGCCTATTACCAGTTTGCCAGTGAGGGTGATGTTGCCTTCTAGGGTGCCGTCCATTCTGAAATCACCATTGGCAACGATGTCGCCTTTGATAGTGGTTCCAACGGTGATAGTGTTGATTAGGCTGTTGGGTGTATCGCTCATTTTATTAATAGTATTTATTGTAGAACTGCCGGTAAGCGTCTACGTGCTTACGATTGTATAGAGTAGTATAGTTCTGTTTGGAGATAGCATAGACTTGGTAGTCTTCTGTGTTATAATCATCCATCGGTCCTTCTTTCAGTAGCAGGTGGGTGACAAAGTCTTTAGCCTCTTTGGCGTTATTGAAGGTGCTGATGGTCACCATCTGTGTTGAGTCGTTGAACATTAAGGGACTCACTTTATATCCTGAGTTGGCATAGTATGTCATTATGAAGGTTCCCACCTTTGCCTGTACCTGGGTGGCGCGTATTTTCTTTTCTTTCACTAGGATGATTACTTGGTGGGCCATGTTTTCCTTATAGCGGAACAATTTGGCTTCGGGCGAGAGTTCTCCTGATAAGGGCGTTTTTGTCTCAACAATTGTGTTATCAATGGATTTCTGAAGTACCGAGGTGGTGGGTTCTGGGTCTGTGACGGTTTCGTCCGAGCCACTATTGTTCACATACGATGATCCACTGCCCATAAGGAAGTCCAGTTGAGCCTGAGCCAAAGGAACGATGCTGTCGGTTGATGGATAGTCGGCTATGATGCCCTGTAACGTGGTGACGGCCTTGTTCTTATTGTCCATACGGGCATAAGATAAGGCTTCCCAGTAGCGGAACTTGCCTAACATAGGATTGTCGACATACAGCTCTTTGGCAGTAGAGACAGCGTTTATCACTTCGTCGTACCGGTGCTTGCGATACAGGTTATACACTTCGTCATAGTCTTCTCGAATCAAGGCACTGCGTCGTAAGATTTCCTTATAGTAGTCTTCATCGAGTATCAAGTTGGCAAAATCGCTGTCGGGGAAACCCATCAGTACCATGTCGCGATAGTAGTTGGCGTTAGGCGTGTTTCCCTGTTTGTCGTATATCTTGTACAGCATGAAAAATGCCTGGACTATATCTCTGCTAGTAGTGTAGTCATTCGACATGCGCAGATAGCATTCTAAGGCTTTGGGAATATTGTGGATTCCGTCGTAGTAAATATATCCTGCATTGAGTAGGCTAATGGCCGTTTCGGCTTGCATCGAGTCTTGAGCCTCCTTACTTTTAGGAAGGTCTTTCAGGTAGTAGGCTACATTGTGGGGGTCGTTGGAGTTGCTCTCCCTAGTAGTTTCCTTGCCATCGTCAGACGCTTCTTTCTTTTCGTCACTAGAGTCATCTTCTTCTGACGCTCCATCGCTATTGTTTTGTGCCAGCATGTTCATCCCGAGCATTCCTTTCTTTGAGAGGAACCAATAGTCTTCCAAGTTGCGCATACCCCATCTCTGGCGGAAGGTCTCTTTTCCTTTCTGCACCGTATTGCTGTTGTAGAAATACCAATCACCCTGCAAGGTGTTTTGCAGTGACTTGCTTTCATTTGACAGCTGTTCAAGGAGTTCCCTCTCTTTTGCTTCTTCTTCTGCCTTCTTGAGGGCCTCAATCTTGTTGTTGATTAAGGTTAGGCGTTCGGATTCAGACATATTGGCCACGGCGATGAGGCTGTCGTTGCGTTCTATCACCCGGGTGTAGGCTACAAGAGAGGTGAGCAGGTCGTATCGCGACTTGTGGTTGGCGTAGTGGGGATAGTCTGATTTAATGAGATGGATGGCTGTGTCGTAGTATATTTGGGCTTGGTCGTAATCCTGGAACTTGTCGTACAGAATACCTCCTAGACGCAGGGCTGAGCGTGCTTTCTGAGCCGGGTTGTTTTTCGACACAGCGGTTGAAGTCTTGAATGCCTCGCATGCCTTTTTTGTCTCGCGCATACCCATGTACATTTCTCCTTTGGCATAGTATATCTGGTCAAGGAATTCCTCGTTCTTTTTGTCTTTGAGCATCTTGTCCAACAATCGCTCCAGTTTCTCACGGTCGGTATGCTGCAGGTCGGCGCAGGAAGCAAGGTTGAGTCGGGCATTGAATTCCATCTCATATGTCGGTCCACATTTCAGCACTTTTTCATAGTATTTCGATGCTGTGGGACGCTTATCTTGGTCCTGATATATCTGCCCAAGGATGTAATAGATTCGAGCCTTTTGTTTACGTGAAGGATGCTCATCAAGTGCCATCTTGAGGAATTGCACGCCTTTCTTATATTTCTCTTGGGGAAGGGTGCATTCTGCCATGGCTAGATAGAGGTTGAGTTTCTGCTTCGCGGAGAAATTTCCTTTTCCCAAGGCTGTCACCAACTCGTCCAACGAACTTTCGGCATCCTGATAGCGCTTGTCCATTGAGGCACAGCGTGCCTGTAGTACGGCAGCTTCGTCGGCGATGGCTGTACCGTTATATTGCGATACCAGCATTTGACATGTGCTGGCGGCGTTGGCTATATCATATTTATAGAATGTGGAATAGGCTGTCAGCAAGTAGCATTTAGCAATATAGGGCACATGCTCCTGTCCGTCAACAAAGATACTGTGCTTCTTGATGCCTTTGATGCTTTTCTCTATGGCTCGGTCCAATTGAGGATAGAGAGACATACACTCCTCCTTTGTCCCAATCTTGTAGACTGGTAGTAGGCGGGTGTAGTCATCCTTGCAGCGTGCATCCATCATCTCAAGTGCCTGTTTGAGGCTCTCGTTGCCATTCCACCATATATTGTAGTGGGCGGTGGTGTTGTGGAACTGGATATTGCTCCAGTTTGCTTTGTGTGTGGAACACGATACTAAGCTGGCAACCATGGCCATGGTTGCTAATGATGATAGTATCGCCTTCCTATTCAACATGATGAATGTGATGATGGTTACACGTTAAACCTGAAGTGCATGATGTCACCATCCTGCACTACGTAGTCTTTGCCTTCCACAGCTATCTTACCAGCTTCTCTACATTTTGCTTCACTTCCTAGTGCCACGTAGTCATCGTATTTGATAACCTCTGCACGGATGAAGCCTCGCTCGAAGTCACTATGGATAATGCCTGCTGTCTGAGGAGCTTTCATTCCTTTCTTAAAGGTCCACGCACGGCACTCTTTGGGACCGGCAGTGAGGAAGGTCTGTAGGTTCAATAGCTTATAGGCTGCCTTGATTAGGCGGTTTACGCCCGACTCTTTAAGCCCGAGGTCTTCGAGGAACATCTGTTTCTCCTCGTAGGTCTCAAGCTCGGCGATATCAGCTTCGATGCCAGCACCTATCACCAATACTTCGGCCTCCTCTTCTTTCACAGCTTCTCTTACGGCATCGACATAGTGGTTGCCAGTAACTACCGAGGCTTCGTCGACGTTGCATACATATAATATTGGCTTTGCAGTCAGCAACATCAGGTCTTTAGCTGCCTCCATCTGGCTCTCTTCGAGGTGGACGGTGCGAGCACTCTTGCCACTCAGCAGGGCCTCGCGATAGAGGTCCATCACTTCCACCAGCTTTTTGGCCTTGGCATCGCCACCTGCCTTTGCTTTCTTTACCTCTTTTTCATAGCGGTTCTCAATGGTTTCGAGGTCTTTGAACTGCAGTTCGAGGTCGATAGTCTGTTTGTCGCGTATGGGGTCAACACTACCATCCACATGCGTAACGTTGTCGTCGTCGAAGCAGCGCAGCACATGGATGATGGCGTCAGTAGTACGGATGTCGCCTAAGAACTTGTTGCCTAGTCCTTCGCCTTTTGAAGCCCCCTTTACTAGACCGGCAATGTCTACAATTTCTACCGTAGCAGGGACCACACTGGCAGGATGTTCCATCTCGACTAGTTTTGCCAGTCGTTCGTCGGGGACGGTGATGACACCCACATTGGGCTCAATAGTGCAGAAAGGGAAGTTGGCTGCTTGTGCCTTGGCGTTGCTTAGGCAGTTGAATAGGGTGGATTTGCCCACATTGGGCAGTCCTACTATACCACATTGCAAACTCATGCCAGCACCTCCTTTTCTATCAGGTATTGGTTGCGGGTAGTAGAGTTGCGACATATCAGCTCACCGAGGAATCCAGCCATAAACAGGATGGTCCCAAGCAGAATGAACAGCATGGATACATAGAACCACACGCTGTTAGTCAGAGCGATGCGTCCGCAAAGGCGCATGACGCAAACAAAGATGAAGGCTATGAATCCGAGCAAGAACGCCAAGCTGCCAATCAAACCAAAGAAGTGCATGGGTTGTTTGCCAAACTTCGACATGAACATGATGCTCATCAGGTCTAGATAGCCGTTGACGAAGCGGTCGAGACCGAATTTGGTCACCCCAAACTCTCTCTTACGGTGCTGTACTACCTTTTCACCTATGTTGGTAAATCCTGCCCATTTGGCTATGACGGGGATGTAGCGGTGCATCTCACCATACACCTCGATGCTCTTCACTACATCGCGACGGTAGGCTTTCAGTCCGCAGTTGAAATCGTGTAGCTTGATGCCGCTCATCTTGCGTGTAGTCCAGTTGAAGAACTTGGAGGGGATATTCTTTGCCAGTTTCGAGTCGTAGCGTTTTTTCTTCCAACCGCTTACCAAATCAAATCCCTCTTCTTTCACCATGCGATACAGCTCTGGCACTTCGTCGGGGCTGTCCTGCAAGTCGGCATCCATCGTGATGACTACATCGCCCTGGGCATGGCCAAAGCCCACGTTAAGGGCGGCCGATTTGCCATAGTTGCGACGGAACTTCACTCCCTTGTATCTGGGGTTTTTGGTATGCAGGTCCTCTATCACTTGCCACGAGCGGTCTTTGCTGCCATCATCCACCATGATGACTTCGTAGTCGAAATGATGTTCTTCCATCACGCGGTCGATCCACTCTGCCAGGTGTGGTAGCGACTCGTCCTCGTTGAACAGCGGTACTATGATTGATATGTCCATATTTTTAGTTTAAGTGTTTTAAGGTTTAATCGTTTAGGTTTAATATGTAACAGCTACTTTGTATTTATTACTTCTTATTTCTTACTTTTCCTGTTGTGCGGACAGGGGCTTTCTCGGTTCGGAATATCAAGGAGGCAAAGAAGGTGATAATCACACTCATTACCGCCGAGCGGAAGGCTCCGATAAAAGCCCAGTCGCCAGCGGTGTATCTTGTTACCTGTTCCACGGCCAACTTGGCTTCTACACTACTCTCCGCAGCCTCCATCATATTGATGCGTTGGTGGTTGTAGTAGTCCACTAACGAGGTGTTCAGCACTCCGCAGCGCAGCCACGTCCATAGTCCATACACCACGGCACTCACCACTCCTATGCCTAAGCCTAGCAACATCAGCTCCTTCAGTGTCACCTTACCTTCGGGTAGCTGTTTGCGGTATTGGTAGCTCGACCAAAAGATTCCTACAGCCAACACCAGTTCGGTTATATAGTTTTCTGGCGACGGCATAGGCGACTTGGCTAGCCAGTCACGCAACAACATTACAACCGACATCACTACCCCTGTCAACGCTCCGTCAATGAGGTAGGCTTTCCGGTAGTTGCCGTATATTGTTGATTCATATCGCCTAAATATCCTAGCCATTCTTCTATAATAAAATGCAAATATACATAAAAAAAACGAATTAGGTCATTTTTTATTGTACGAATGCTCGAATGTTTTCAATACTATTTCCAGTATACAATCTCGTACTCGATGTAATGGCCTTCTGGTCCAAGCAAACGATCGCTGATTGGCATGCCATGGGTATCGTAGAGCACACGCTGAGTCTGTTGGTATGGGTAAGGATTGTCACCGTAGGGGTGCCAGTGAGTTATTTGTTCTATCCACTTTCCGTCTGGTCGGCAGCGGATGACTACATCCCCCTCCTCTTCTAGGTCATAGTATTTGCCTATCATGCCGTTCAGTTTCCCCGCTGTGTCGTATTGATACACAATGGAGTCTTCAAACTCATAGTATGTTCCTGTGCGGTACGCCACTCTTCCGTTGGGGTGGTAATGGTAGTGCAACGAGGTGTGCGTCTCTGTCCAGTCGTCGACTTCATCCTGGTGCAGGAGATGCCCTAGGCTGTCAAATTGACGACGGAAGTAAGAGGTGTTTTGATATGTGGATGGACCATCGGGGTGGTCGAACCCGAACTGTCCGGTATGAAGATACGAGCAGTCCAACACTCCGTATTGGGGGTGAGTCTTGTAGGTGATGAGCTCGTAGATGTTTAGCGAGTTGGAGTCTCCGTTATCATAGTATTGTGTACTCTTCACCTGCCACACTATACCTTCAGGCGTATATTGTATGAGGGACACCACTGTTGGCACTGTGTCTCTACGCCAGTGTCCCTCCCAATCATAGTGATGCTCAAATCTGACATATTTGACTAGCTGCCCTTTCTCGTTATAGGTGAGCTGTATATCGGGCGACACGGGGTAGCCGTGGCGGTCGTACTCTTCTGTGGAGAGAAGTCTGCGCTCCATTGTGAGGGTGTCGTCAATAGTGTAGGTGCGCAGGATGTGTATGTGGTTGGTGTCGCGCTTGGGCATAAAGGGCATGTCGATGCTTGACCATTGTGACTGAGCATGAGAAGCTATTATAACTAAAAGGTAAAAACTAAAAACTAAAAGGTGTTTCTTCATTTAATTCTCAGTTACGATGAGTGATTTGATGTCGTGCATCGGGTCGGCAAGCTCAAGTATGTGAATTCTGTACAGACGATTTTCTTCTGAAAAGTCTTTTTCCATCAGACGAGCAAGGGCTTCACATACCTCGTATGGCGTATCAGCCACCACGCAGGCTTTGGCAAGGGATGTGCCTTCCACCATCGGACTGTTTACTAGGCAGTGACGACCTTCGTATAGGGCGTTCATCAGCTTCAGTTTCACTCCTGTCGCCTGCCAGGTGAGCAGTAGGTTGACTTGTGCCTCTTGCAGTAGGCGGTGCATGGTTTTGTTGTCGGGGTTGGCCACCAATTGCACATTGGGGTGCTTTGCTATGGCTTGCTGCAGCTCCTCGTCCGGATTTCTTCCGGCCACAATAAATGGATAGGGGCAGCGGTCTACCACCTGTTCCAGGAGGTGGTGGACGGCATTGATATTCTCTGGCACAGAAAGGTTTCCATGGTATAGCACATAGTCTCCCTTTCCAGTGAGTGAGGTGACGGATGTGTGTCCGTGTGATGGCGGTAGCAGTTGCACATCGCCACACCCTATGGCACGGAAATGGGCTGCATCAGTGTCCGAGATGGCTAGCACTCTAGTAGCCTTGCTCAACCACTGCTCATACTGGCGTAACTTGCATGCCTCGATACGAAAGAAGAGGCGCTTCCACGGGCTCTTCTCCACAGCTGCGAGCGAGTTGTAGTAGTCGTGTTCCACGTTGTGAGCGCGGACTATAATTTGCCTCCCCTCTTCTGCCATTTTTTCTAGCATTAGACAGCAGTGCAATCCTTCTAGAAGTATGGGGTAACTGTCATGTCTTAGGCGTTTCAGCAAGGCTTCCGAGCATCGCGAAGCCACTATGTATGGACGTCGTTCCAACTGGTGGTGGAACCCCACCTCACGGGGGTAGTAGCACACCTCCTCACACCACTGTTCCAGTTCCTTAGCCTCATCTCTGCCATAGGTGTAGCAGTGCAGGTGTATTTTTACCCCAGCCTTCGAGAGTGCCACTATTCTGTAGTATACGTCAATCACTCCACCGTAGTCAGCGGGCCAAGGAACGTTGAATGTGACGATATGAAGATGCATCTGATTCGTAATTGGTAATTAGTGATCGGCTACCCTACTCCTCCTACTTCTTAGTTTACAGAGATTCTCAGGCCGTCGTAGGCGATATGTACGTGCGGAGGCAACTCTTTCGACACCTCGGCATAGAATCCCATCTCATGGCTCACGTGGGTGATATAAGCTTCACGAGGTTTCACTTGGGCTATCACCTCTAGTGCTTCGGGTAAGCAGAAATGGGAGAAATGTTTCTCTTTTCGCAGAGCATTAACAACTAGTGTGTCGGCTCCTTCTAGTTTATGCATTTCGCTCTCGGATATATAATTGGCATCAGTGATATAAACCAATTGTCCTATTCTATATCCTAGCACTGGCAGCAATTTGTGCATAGCCTTGATGGGAATAATCTCAACTCCTGCAGCAAGGAAAGGTTCGTCGCCCGAAAGCTCGTGGAAGTTTGCTTCGGGCAGTCCGGGAAATTCATGCGGGACAAAAATATAGTGGTAGTCGCGCTCTATTGCCACCCGCGCTTCGTGGTTGCAGTAGAGTTCCATCTTTTGTTTTTGTACGTAGTTGAATGAGCGTATGTCGTCCAGTCCTGCCACATGGTCTCGATGGGCATGGGTAATCAGGATGCTGTCGAGGTGCATCACCTTCTCCCTCAACATCTGCTCGCGGAAGTCGGGCCCTATGTCGATGAGAATGTTCTTGCCCTCGTCGGTAGTTATCAAGGCGGAAGTACGTAGATGTCGGTCGTGCCAATCGGTCGACTGGCAGACTGGGCATCTACATGCTACAACGGGTACCCCCATCGAAGTACCCGTCCCTAAAAAGGTCAGTTCCATCTTTAATATTAAATCTGAGTGACCAATGACCTGTGAAACGAATGCGCTCGTGTCACTGATCACTGGTCACTATATCACTGATCACTATATCAAGTCTAGTCGTTTTTCACAGTCAATCTAAAGCCGACACCGTGTACATTCACGATTTGCACCTTGGGATCCATCTTCAGGTATTTGCGCAGTTTGGTGATATATACGTCCATGCTGCGGGCGGCGAAATAGCTGTCGTCCTTCCAAATTTTCTGAAGGGTACTGGTGCGGTCGACCAATTGGTTGAAGTTCATAGCAAACATGCGGAGCAATTCGCTTTCCTTCATGGTCAGCCGTTGCACCGTCTCGCCGCAAGTGAGTGTCTGGTGGGCATAGTCGAACATCAGGTTGCCGATATGGAAGAGGTTCTTGTCGGGCTTGCCGTCATCAAACGACCGACGTATGGTCGCATTCACACGGGCTAACAGTTCCTCCATACTGAACGGTTTGGTAACATAGTCGTCGGCACCGATTTCAAAACCTTTCAACTTGTCGGCCTCGAGGTTCTTGGCGGTGAGGAATATAATAGGGATGCGTTTGTCCACCCTACGTATCTCCTTGGCGACAGTAAATCCGTCCTTTACGGGCATCATGATGTCGAGGATGCAGGCATCCACATCATCGTTTTGATAAGAATCAAGGGCAGCCTGTCCGTCGACTGCCAGATAAACGGTGTATCCTTTCTGTGTCAGATAGGCTTTCAGGATGGTACCCAGATTAGGGTCATCCTCTGCAACGAGCAATTTTATACCTAGGTTCATATTATCAATGATTTTATTTAGTCGTTAAGGATTTCTATTTTTTCAATCAAGTCTCCGGCCCTTATCTGGTCAATCACCTCCAAACCCTCTTCCACACGGCCAAAACAGGTGTGAACTCCGTCCAGATGCTGGGTGTTTTCGCGATTGTGGCAGATGAAGAACTGGCTTCCGCCTGTGTCTTTACCTGCGTGAGCCATCGACAGCACTCCGCGGTCGTGGTACTGTTTTTCGGCATTGGTCTCGCATTTGATATGCCATCCGGGGCCGCCGGTGCCTACGCGTGGGTCGCCCAATTGGCGGCTATAAGGGCAGCCGCCCTGTATCACAAAACCCGGTATTACGCGGTGGAAGTGCAATCCGTCGTAGAAACCCGATTGGGCTAGCTTGGCGAAATTTGCCACTGTGTTAGGAACCTCCTTCTCATATAGGACTGCTGTCATGGTTCCTTTGGGAGTAATGATTTTCGCGTGCATGTTCTTTCTGTTTTCTCTTTTAAGTATCACATTAACTTAAAAAATTGCAAAAAATTGTGTGAGACCTCTAATTTTTTTTACTTAAATTGCCATTTTTTTCTTTTTCCCTCTCTGAAAAGCCCAATAATCAAGGCTCTCTTACTACCAATCAATTCGGTGCAGTTGGGTAATCATTAGACTCTCAGTCACTGTGCAGTTCTCCTGGCTACCATTTCGAGGCGTTAAGAAAAATGCGGTTCAGACGGGGTTTCCTATGGTCTTTGTCCCACGAGAAGACCACCATTCGGGCCTTGCCCACGATGTGGTCTTCGGGCACAAATCCCCAGTATCGGCTGTCGGCCGAGTTGTGGCGGTTGTCGCCCATCATCCAGTAGTAGTCCATCTTGAAGGTGTAGGTGGTCGTCTCTTCGCCATTGATAAATATCTTTCCCTGGCGCACCTCCAGTGTGTTGCCTTCAAACACCTCTATCACCCGCTGATACAGGGGCAGGTTCTCCAACGTCAGGTTCACGGTTTCGCCCTTGGCGGGGATGTGGATGGGTCCAAAATTGTCCAAGGTCCAGTTATATCCGTCGGCATGGGGGAAGAGCGGACGGTCGTCTTCATCGGCTGGGTGGATTACCTTCTCGACCGAAACCACGTCGGGTCGGGACTGCAGCTGCACTGCCATCTGTTCTGTCAGGGGTAATTGGTAGGAGGGCAACCCTGTGAACATCATAATTCCTAGGGCATTCTCATAATCTTCGTTCGACACGCCGACATTATCCAATATCCTGCGTACGTTCAACCCGGGTGTGAAAGTCACATTGTAGGTATGTTGGCTCTCGGTGGGGAAAGGCAGTGCTTTACCATTGATATATACCGTCTGGTTCACAATTTCCAAGTCTTCGCCAGGCAGGCCGATGCAGCGTTTCACAAAGTTCTCGCGCTTGTCCACAGGACGTACCCTGATATGGTTCTCTACCATCTGGTTGCCCACGGGCAGCCGTTTGGCATTCAGTACATTTTCTCTTCCCATTTCGCGCACCAGGTCGTGGTAGCTCATATTGCTCTGCCATGCTGTGCACATCGTGTCGCCGTCGGGGTAGTTAAACACCACGGCATCCATTCTTTCCACCTTGCCCAGTCCAGGATAGCGGTGGTAGGGGCGCTTGATCCATTTCAAGTACGACTCGTGCTGTCCGCCCGAGAATGGCAGCACGTTGTGTACCAAGGGGAACGATAGCGGTGTCATGGCCATGCGGGGGCCGTAGGCCAACTTCGATACCATCAGGTAGTCGCCCGTCAGCAGCGATTTCTCCATCGAGCTTGAGGGGATGTTGTAGAATTCTACTATCATGCCTCTGATGATCACTGCAGCCACCAATGCAAAGGCGAGGGCATCCAGCCAGTCGCGCAGCTCGCTCACCTTGTGAGCTTCCTCTTTGCGAGGATCATGGTATTCCATTTTGCTCAATCCCAGAATGGGGAGGTAGCACCATGGAAATATCACTGCAAAAGTTTGCTCAAAGAAGTTATAGCGGTGGAACACTTTGGCCGTTTCCGTCACCATCAGCAGGAAGGTGAAGATATTGACCGCAGGCAATAGGAAGTATATATACCATTTCCAACTCTTGTTGCACACTTTAATCCATACCACAATATTATATATGGGTATGAGCGACAGCCAGGGCTTTACGCCCGCTTTCTTGAACACAAACCAAAGGCCGAACAGGCAGCCTACAAAGTACATAATCAGCAGAATGTTGTATATCATAGTAATTAATTTAACTCCCCTATAACGCCCAACTCAAATAATTATTGCCTACTCCCCTAACAAAAATAGGCATCGACCAGTTTCCCACTTCATCCTATCGGCAGCACCTCGGCGACGTTGTCGGTCAGCAGGTGTTTCTCTTCTTCCCAGCAGAGTTCCTTTCGAGCCCTCTCAAATCGGCGGGCGCGCTCTTCCTGTGCCATAGTCTCCCACTCCTGCAAAGTCGCCATAATAGCGCTTGCAAGCCTTTCGAGGTAACGACCGTATGACTCTCCCTCCTTTACCTTGGGGCAAGGTCCTACGATAGAGCCGATGCCGTACTCTTCCAGCACCCGCCTTATTTCGGCAAAGCCTGTCGCCAGCAGTGGCACCCCTGCCTGGGCAAAGTCCCCTACCCTGTTGGGCAGGGCGCAGCGGTAGCTCATCCCCTTCTCCTCGAGCAGACACACGCCTAACGAAGCCTTGCCGGTCAACTCGTGCAGTTGTTTTGGGAGCATCCGTCCATAGAAGTGGATTTGGCTCGCCCAAGGCAGTGTGGCGGCATAGTCGCGCATCTCTTCCAGCAGGTCTCCATCGCCAGCCACCTCCAGTCGGCACTGGGGTAATAATCTCATCACATCCACCATTTCTTTCACCCCACGGCCTATATTCACAGCCCCTTGATACAGCAGTATATAAGGCTTGTTATTTCTTGTATCGCTTGAGGGTATTTGAGGAGCAAAAGAGGCACTCATAGGCAGGTTGCGCACCACCGTCATCTTCACACCGTAGCGACGACAATATTCGTCCGCCACCCCCTGACTCACCGTGAAGGCGGCATCTACGCGTGGCAGGCAGCGGCGTTCCACCCATGCCCACACTCTCCTTACCCGAGGCTTGTTCTCCAACTCTGGCACATCGGGAAACAGCTCGTGGGCATCAAAGAACAGTTTTTTGCGCCGCAGTCCCGCCGCCAGCCTACAGGCCAACAAGGTGTCGCTGTCGTTGGCATAGAAGGCGTCGGCAGGCATGACAAGCAGGCGTATCAGCAACCGCAGGTTGTACTCGGCATAGAATGCCGCCGACCGCCTAAACATCAGCCGCATACGCACGCATCGGTAGTTGCGTGCCTCAAGAGCCTCGCTCGTAGGTAGTTTGCGGCCTACAAGGGTCACCTCGTATCTGGCTTCCTGTAGCGCGCGGCAACTGCGGTCCACCCGCTGGTCGGTCAGCAGGTCGTTGGTCACCGCCATGATGATTCGCTTTGCCATGTGTTAATCCGATCTAACATCTTTAAAAGTCCGCTTCACCTAAAAGGTAAAAAGATAAACGCACCTTTAAAACTTTTAATCTTTCAAATCCTTTTACCTATTAACGCACAATGGCAAAAAATCGTATTCCGACACTAAAATATTCTACGATTACTTATTTCTCCAAGATTTCTGGATTTCCGCCGCAGGCGGGGGTTATATATTTCCCCGCTTCGCGAAATCCAGAAATCTTAGGGAAATCTATTTTTGAAGAACCTGTTTTATTTTGATGTAATTAGTTCATAGTTCTTACCTCTCTTATACATACCCC
>CAMYZD010000012.1 GCA_947303735.1 uncultured Bacteroidales bacterium
TAAGAAATTTAACAGTGTTTTTCATGTTTTGTGTTGATTTTAAATTGTTTATAAAGTTATTTGATACTTGTTTCAGCCTTCTTTTATTTTGCAAATGTACTACTTTTTTTGTTAATGAAGTGTTTTTTACTCATTTTTAGTATTTTTTTTGACTCTCTGATAGTTTGGACACTATTGGTGGCGAGGCCTACATTTCGCTCTTTTTCGTTTTCAGGGTATCTGTTTTTCCCCCTTTGGGCATTTCTAGGAGCATAAATCCAAATCAGTCAATAGGCTGATTTTCTTACCTTACCTTGGGCTGGTCTCTGTTGTTTTTATGTCCCGGCCTCGTTCCATCTTCCACTATATATGTGGATAAGGATAGAGTAAGGTTTGCTCAAGGAATGGAGGACACCCGAAGGGAGTGTTGGTGCAGGGTGGATTGAAGTAGGGTGGAAGGCGGGTGTAGGGTGGCTATTTGACGTCGAGGGCGTCGCGGATGCCGTTGCCCAAGAGCATGAAGGCTAGCACTAGCAGCATGATGGCCAAGCCGGGGAGAAGGGCGAGGTATGCGTTGTCGAGCAGGATGTAGCTGTAGTTTTCTTTGACCATGGTGCCCCAGGAGGGCATGGGAGGCTGCACGCCGATGCCGAGGAAGCTGAGGCCTGCCTCGAGGAGGATGGCGCTGGCAAAGTTGGAGGCGGCAACCACGATGACGGCGCCGGTGATGTTGGGCAGGATGTGGTGGAAGATGGTGCGAAATGGGCTGTAGCCTAGGGCACGGGCCGCCTCGACGTATTCTTTTTCCTTGATGCTATAGACCTGTCCGCGCACTACGCGGGCTATGTCGACCCACATGGTGAGGCCTACGGCGATGAATACCTGCCAGAAGCCTTTGCCTAGGGCGAAGGTGATTGCGATGACGAGCAGCACGGTGGGAATGGACCAGACGACGTTGATGAGCCAAGTGACCAGGTTGTCGACCCAGCCACCGTAGTAGGCGGCGAGGGCGCCGAGGGTGATGCCGATAAGAAGGGCGATGAGCAGGGCGATGAAACCGACCGAGAGGCTGACACGGCTGCCAATCATCATCATGCTCAGCACGTCGCGCCCGTAGGCGTCGGTGCCGAGTAGAAAGGTGCGTTGTTCGATTTTGACCACTTGTCTTTTGGCCACGGTGAAGGGCTCGCCCGAGAGGGGGACGGCGCTGACACTGTCGGGGAGAATCTGGCAGGACTCGATGGGGATGGCGGTGTAGGGCAGCGGATGGCCGGTGAAGATGTTGCCTGAGGTGGTCTCTATGGGGTCGATGCAGAGGAAGGTGGCCTTAGAGCCTGGGTGGAGGGTGGCAAGTTCGAGGTATTGTTGGTTGCAGTGGGGGGTGTGGTCGGGGGTGATGAGGTAACCGAGGATGGCCACAAGGGCGAAGAGGCCGATAACCACGAGGGCGGCGACGGAGAGCGGGTTGCGCCGGAATCGGCGCCATGCCAACGCGGTGAGGGAGGTGCCTTGTTGGGGCGCCTGCTGCTGAGTGAAGCGGCGGTACTTGGGGCTGAGAAGGTCGGGTAGCCTCATGGTAAGTAGGGGCTGGATGGGTTAAAGGAGGCCGAGGTCGAGTTTCACTTCGTCGCTGAGGTTGTTCCAATCCCAAGGCGGGTCGAAGGTGAGTTCGACGTCGACGCTCTTGATGCCCTGGATGTAGCCGACCATCTGTTTGACTTCCATGAACATGTATTCGGCTTCAGGACAGTCGGGGGCGGTCATGGTCATAAGGATTTTGACGTTGAACTGGTCGTCGATGTCGATGTTGTAGATGAGCCCGAGGTCGTAGATGTTTACGGGTATCTCGGGGTCGTAGATGTTGCGAAGGCAGTTGACTACGGCATCGTGGAGGGTTTCTTTGGTGGGAGTCATTGAGAATTGAGAATTAAGAATTGAGAATTGAAAGGGGTATCAGGGGTTGATCTGGGAATAGGCAAGGGCGTACATCTTGATTTGCTTGACCATGGAGGTGAGGCCGTTGGAACGGGTGGGTGAGAGGTGCTCCTTGAGGCCTATCTGGTCGATGAAATGGAGGTCGGCGGCGAGTATGTCGCGCGGGGTTTGGCCATTGAGGACGCGGATGAGGAGGCTGATTATGCCCTTGGTGATGACGGCATCGCTGTCGGCACGGAACCAGAGGCGCCCGTCGCGATGTTCACAGCTGAGCCATACACGGCTTTGACAACCTTTGATGAGGTTGCTTTCGGTTTTGTCTTTCTCGTCGATGACGGGGCATTCTTTGCCGAGGTCGATAATGTAGGCGTATTTGTCGAGCCATTCGTCGAAGGCGGCAAATTCGTCGATGATGGTTTGTTCTATTTCTTGGATGGACATGATGGTGAATTTTTTTGTTGGAGGGGGTCGGAGAGGGGCAGAGGGGTCGGAGGGGTCGGACATTATTATTTGGGGGCGGTGCGGATGACGTAGAAGGCTATGATGCCGAAGACTATCTGAGGGAGGAGGACTGAGAGGAAGGGGTTGAGGGTGCCGAAGACGGCGAAGACGGTGGAGATTTTCATGAAGACGATGAAGCCGAAGGCAAGGGTGATGCCTATGGCCAGGTGGACACCGATGCCGCCACGGGTCTTGCGGCTGGAGACGCCTACACCGATGAATGTCATAACGATGATGGCGAGGGGGTTGAGCAGGCGTTGGTAGAGTTCGATTTTGGCGGCGATGACGGCTGATGAGCCTCTCATCTTTTCGCGGGTGATGTACTGGAAGAGCTGGGTGGAGTTCATGGTGGTGATGTTGGCCGAGGAGGAGTTGAAATCGTCGGGGGTGACATCGAGTGAGCGTAGGGAGGTGCCTTCGTCGCGCGAGAGGTGCTCTTTGTAGCCGTCGAAGGTGTGGTGGAAGAAGCCTTCGCAGTTCCATTTGCCCGAGAGGGTGTCGTAGGTGATGGAGCGGCAGGTGATGCGGTCGGTGAGGCGATAGTGATCATCGTATACGTCGCGGTGGAAATTGTTGACGCGAAGGGTCTTGGCATCGTAGCTCTCGGCATAGACCTGCACACCTGGGCGTTGCTGGAAGTGCATGTTGCTAAAGTAGTTGGGGCGGTGGGTGTAGATGTATTGGTTCTCGAAGTCGTTGAGGGCTCGGTTGTTGACAGGGATGAGGAAGTTGCCGAAGGCTAGGACTATGAGGGCGATGATGAGGGAGCCGTAGAGATAGGGCCGCAGGAGTCGGCGGTAGCTGATGCCGCTGCTGAGGATGGCAATGATTTCGGTGTTGCCCGCCATCTTGGAGGTGAAGAAGATGACGCTGATGAAGATGAAGAGTGGGCTGTAGAGGTTGACAAAGCCCGGGATGAAATTGAGGTAATAACGAAAGACGACTTCGCTGAAGGGAGCATGCCCTCCAAGGAAGTCGTCGAGTTTTTCAGATACGTCGAATGTGATGACGATGATGATGATGAGCACCATCGCCAAGAGGAACGTCTTCAGGTACTTGGCTAGAATGTATCTGTCAAGTGTGGGAAAGGATTTCACCCTTATTCGATACCGAAGAGTTTCTGGAACTTGGTGAGGCTGTCGAGGACGTTGGTCTTGACATGGATGAATTCGTCGATGCCATAGCCTTGGTAGGTTTCGACCATGTCCTTAGGATAGCCGGCGAGTACGATGCT
This sequence comes from uncultured Bacteroidales bacterium, assembly GCA_947303735.1. Classification (GTDB taxonomy): domain Bacteria; phylum Bacteroidota; class Bacteroidia; order Bacteroidales; family P3; genus Colimorpha. Next base: position 3,650 of record CAMYZD010000012.1, read on the forward strand.
TTTGACCTTGCCTTTGAGGCCTTGGCAGGCGGGCTGGGTGAGTTCGGCATATTCGTCGTCGCTGGAGCAGAGCACCACGATGTCGGCCTTGGCGGCGAGGGCAGCATCGACACCTTCTTCGGCGGTTTTGAAGCCGGGGTTGTCGATAATCTCATAGCCTGCCACACCGAAGAAGTTGGTGGCGAAACCACTGCGGGCCTTGCGCATGGCGAGGTTGCCGTAGGTGAGAAGGAAGACCTTGGGGCGGATGCCGCTGTGCTCGGTGGCGAGGCGCAGGTGCTCGAAGGCTTCGGCGCCACGGTAGAGGCGGAGGGCCTTGAACTCGGGTGTGCATTCGCAGCAGCAGGGTTTCTCGGGCTGGAGTTTGATTTTGTCGCCCATCTTCTCGAGGAGGTTGGGGTATTGGTTGGTGCCGAGGATGGTGGTGCGGCGGGTGGCTATGTCGAGGTCGCGCTGCTGGGCGATGCGTTCCACCTCGTCTTGGACGAAGTTGGCACGGATGGCTTTTGCCATGCCGCCCTTCTCTTCGACGGAGAGGAAGAGCTGCCAAGCATATTGTGCGATGCTGTCGGTGAGGTTTTCGATATAGTAGCTGCCACCGGCGGGGTCGACAATCTTGTCCATGTAGCTTTCCTCTTTGAGGAGCAGCTGCTGGTTGCGGCCGATACGATAGCCGAAGCTGTCGCTCTTCTCATAGGCGATGTCGAAGGGGTTGGTGGTGATGCTGTCGGCACCGGCGATGGCGGCGCTCATGGTCTCGGTGGTGGTGCGGAGCATGTTGACATAGGGGTCGTAGACCGACTTGTTCCAGAGGGAGCTGGTGGCGTTGATGAATACCTTGTAGCAGCAGTCGCATGAGGGGTGGTATTGTTCCACTACCTTGCTCCAGAGCATGCGTGCGGCGCGGATTTTGGCTATTTCCATGAAGTAGTTGCTGCCGGTGGCGAAGTTGAACACCATGCGGGGAGCGATGTCTTCGACGGCGAGGCCCAGGTCGGTGAGGTGGGCGAGGAGGTCGTTGGCGGCGGCTAGGGTGAAGCCGAGCTCTTGTACGATGTTGGAACCGGCATTGTGGATATGGCGGCCGTTGATGGCGAGCACACGGAACTTGGGCAGATTGTCCTTGGCGTATTCTATGAGTGCCTTGGCATCGAGGAAGCATTGTTCTTCACCGCCCTTGAAGGTGCCGTGGAGGAGTGCAAAGCCGTAGGGGTCGAAGTTGATGCTGCCTTCGACCTTGGTGGGGTCGAAGCCGCCTTCTTTGACCACCTGGACAAAGAGTTTGAGTATGTCGAGAGCCTGACGGCCGCAGGTGAAGTTGACCTTGCAGGCTTCGGGGTTGATGCCTTTGAGCAGGGTCTGCATGTCGGACAGGTTGTTGACTTTGCATGAGCAGAGACCGATGCTGTTGGCACCGCGCTCAAGGGCTTCGATGGCGAGGGTGTTTTCCTCGGCGAGGGAGTCGGCCTTGATGTCTTGACGGATGTCCCAGACGTTGTTGTCGGAATGTTTGCCACGAGTAAAGGGGGCTTGGGAGGGGTTGCTGTCGAGGTACTCGAGGTGTTCAAGGTCTTCGGCTCTGTAGTAGGGCTTTACCTTAAAACCTTCAATGGTTTTCCAAACAAGCTTCTTCTCATAGTCTGCACCTTTGAGGTCTTTGTTGATGACTTCTTCCCATTTCTCGGTTGGCACGGGAGGGAATTCGGTGAACAATTTGCTGTCTTCCATTATGTTGTAGTTTTTTGTTTGCTATGTTTAAAAAGCAAAGATACAACTTTTTTTAGAAAAAGGATGTTTTTTTTATGAAAGAGAGGGTGATTTTCTATTTTTGGGATGGTCTGAACTAGGATGCCATGTTGGTGCAATGCACTGCGGCTTTGCCTTGTAGGGCGTTTGTCGCATGTTTTGATGCGGTATTGTGTCTTCGATGGTTCATTTTTTTTATATTATTAACAATAAAAGAGGGAGAGCTACGTTATATATAAAAAGCTTAAAAGGCAATGAGACGTTTTGTACATAGGTTATGGTTGTTGGTTTTCCTGACTGCGATGGGTGTCGGTGCGGCATCGGGGCAGAAGGCAAGCAGCTATCATTTAACTAGTGGGAATGACTCAACGCTTTGGGTGGACATGAGTGATGCCCAAATGTATACGCCTCCGACGAGGGAGGTTCCGATTGGATTTGATTTCTTTTTCTGCGGGATGTTTTATCGTAGGGTGTCGGTGAGTTATTATGGACTGATACTGTTTGAGAATGTGGTGACAGATAATTTCAATCCATTTACCCTTTTTGAAAATTATCCTCCTCCTCTGATGGACCCGTATTTGTCGTATAGGACTATAAGCCCTGTTTATATGAAGACGGTTGGAGTGCCAGGAACTCGTAAGTTTGTGATAGAATTGCGGGTGCAGGTTGCTAATGAGTCGCAAAGTGGCGAACGTCCTATCCAAGTGCAACTGTCGGAGCACGATGGGAGTGTATTATACCTCTATGGAGACCCGTTGACAATACCGCAGAATGCCAACTTCCAAATAGGATTCTGTGGGGTGGACTCGACAGCTCTGTTTGTAAATATGCAGGAGCATGCAGTGACTGAGCAATGTTCATGGAATTCGAATTTCAAGGATTGGCCAGGTTATTATCGATATTACCGATTCACGCCTGATACAATTGACTGCTGTACGCATCCATTTGATGTGGAAATAGAAAGTGTCAGAGCTAGGCAAGTGACATTGTCGTGGGAAGGGACGGTGTATCAGAATAGATATGAAGTGCACTACCGGCCCATAGGTGGAGTGCAGGCATGGAATGTGGCTACTACTACGCTCAACAATATGGTACTAAGCAATCTAGAGCCCGAGACTGAATATGAGTATATTGTGTACTCGTTTTGTGGGAATGGATGTAAGAGCAAAGGGATTAAAGGTCGATTCATAACAATTTGTGAGAAGGAAGACGAAAACCAGATTATTTTTTATGACTTAGAGGGAGATGGTGTGGAATGCAGAATAGGATATTTTAGTAGTCAGAATACTCATGAAGAAATAGTTGATTACGGGCCAGAGAGTGAGATGTCGCGTCATACAGTACATTTCGACACTTCTGAACTAGACCCTAGGACCAACAACCTGTTGCATACAGTTCCTCCCGGCCATTGCCATTCTGTGCGTTTGGGTAACTGGAGGTCTGGCGCGGAAAGAGAGTCAATCATCTATCACATAAAAGTAGACACAAATAAATACGACCTACTGATACTCCGATATGCCATAGTGGAGCAAGACCCTAGCCATGAGGAGATTGGGCAGCCCAAGTTTATATTGAATGTTCTTGATTCGAACAATAATACGATTGATGAGTGCTATTATGCCAACTTTGTATCAGGATTGGGAGATGTGGGGTGGAACAGAACGGAAAACTATATTGTGTGGCGAGACTGGACTGCAATAGGGGTTGACCTGACCCCGCTACATGGACAGAATATTCAGGTTCAGTTAGATAACTACGACTGCGGGTATGGAGGGCACTATGGCTATGCCTATTTTACACTTGATAGTGAAAAAAAACGCATTTTGTCGGCCAACTGTGGCAGCAGTGAGACAAATACATTTTATGCGCCCGAGGGCTTCTCGTACAGATGGTATCGCGAGGATAATCCCAGTCAGACATTGAGTACATCAAGTTCGCTAACCGTGACCCAAGAGGGTGTTTATAAGTGCCGAGCATCATTCCTAACGGGTGGGAGCAATTGCGGTTTTACGCTTACCACCTTTGCTGGGAGCCGGTATCCCAAGGCATCGTTTGCGGCAGACTCGTTGGATAGCTGTGGATTTGCTTATGAGTTTAAGAACAGCAGTCGTGTGGCACGTGATGAAGCGCTCACACAGCTCACTTCGGAGAGTTGCGAGCAATATCTGTGGCGTGTCAGTGACGGCACTACATCCACCGCTACCAATTTGGTGCATAGCTTCGATGAAGGTACCTATACGGTGGAGTTGGTGGCGATGCTAGCCAACGGACAGTGTCGCGACTCGGTGAGCCAGACTATCACTATCAACAAGCCGAAAGATACGATTGCGGACACATTCTGTATAGGGGGTTGCTACTATTTTGCCGATTGGGGATATTATCAGCCGGGACAGTATATTATCCCAGATGGTTGCTGGTCTCACTATTTGCAGCTCGAACAGACTCAATACTTTTATGAAGATATAGAGGTGGTGGCTTGTGAAAGTGAAGGCTATCTGATGGGCGATAGCGTATACGACGCACCAGGGGTATATGATGTACACTTACGGTCGGTGGATGGGTGCGACTCGTCGTACACGTTACATCTTTCGCTGCGTCCGAGATTATCGGCAGACTATGAGATTGAGCGAGTCTGTTCGGAAAACCCATATTACTATCTTGTTGGGGAATACAGCGAGGCTCCTCCGGAATATGCAGAGGCTGGGAGTGTGGCGTTTGTAGGGGCTGACAGCCTGCTATATCGTTGGAATGCAGCTTCGGGATTGTCCCGCCTACCATATTTAGACAGCAATGGCAAGCTACATTTTGACGCGAGTTGGGATGCCACCTACTATTTGCAGATACAGTATTTAGACAGCCCTGCTTGCCCCGAGACCGATACGATTGAACTGCAAGAATTGAAGGCCTTGATAGCGGACTTGGAGGTGACCCCCACATGGCTGAGCTATGACAACTTGGATGTTACCGCCATGAACCGCTGCCGCTTTGCTACGTCGCATAGGTGGCTGGTGGACGGAGTAGACCAAGGAGAAGACGGCCCTGTGTTCCATTTTGTTGCTTCGCCAGATGTGGATACTGTAAGAATAGGCATAGCGGCAAGCAATGACGCTTGTGCCGACACGGCGGAGAAGGCTATTCCGGTGTTGCGCTATTTGTTGATGTTCCCCAATGTGTTTACTCCTAACCTCGGGACGAATAGTCGTTTTGGCCCCATAGGATTCAATGTGACGGATTATGAGCTGTGGGTATTCGACCGACGCGGGGCGTTGGTATTTCACAGTACGGCGATGGAAGATACGTGGGACGGAACCAGTGACGGCAGACCCTGCAGACAGGAGGCGTATGCATATATCTGCCACTATACGACACCAACTAACGACCGGCTCACGGCAACGGGAGTGGTGACCTTGCTGCGATAGCCTATTGGCAAGGGAGGACTTGGCAGTGGTCGGGTCCGATGTAGAGAAGGTATCCTTTGACTTGTAAAGAATGAGTGATGGCGGCAATGGCCTGACAATAGCGTGACACTTGGTCGCGGTGCTCGTTGCGAGGCGAACCTGTCTTGAAGTCAATGACCCATGTTTCGGATGGGGTGAAGACAATCCGGTCGGGACGTAATACTACACCCTGGCATACGAGGTTGCACTCATTCAGGCTGCGATAGGCAGGGTCGAAGAATTTTGCCACATCCTCTTGTTTCATCATGTTGTGCAGAGTGTCGCGTAATGAGTCGGCCTCTTCGTCGACTAAAGGATGGCGTTGGAGGTAGTTTTCTAGCACGGTGTCGGCCTCATCGCGGTGGCGGAGGAGAGCCAGGAGGTCGTGCAGTTGGTTGCCTCGGCGGATGGCAGTGTCGTCCAGTTCGCCAAAGAGGACGGAGGATTGGTCGGCAATGGCAATGCGTGACATCCATTCAGGGTAGCTCAGTGTTTGTAGCTGGATGTTCTGAGCTACGGTCTTTTCTGTCTTGGAGATTGCTTTAGGAAGGTCTTCGCCGATGGCGCTGACTTGGGGACGCACCTCGCTAAAATCGGAACGAGTGGCAAGGTAGTCCTGCAGTAGGGACGCGTAGTCGGTGCCTTCACTTTTCTTGGGAGCCTGGCAGTAGACGAGAAGTTTCTCGCGTGGACGGGTGAGGGCGACATAGAGGACATTGATGCGGTCCATATCGCTCTTGCGCATCTCGTCGGCATACTCCTCGTCGAAGAAGGTATGCTGGTCTTTGGTAGGGTGTATCAGACCAGCAGGCAGTGGGAGCCCCTCATTGTCGATGTGGACCCAGATGCTGTCCTGTTGGTTGCGTTTGGTCAAAATGGGATAGAGTATGATGGGGGCTTCAAGACCTTTTGCCTTGTGGATGGTCATCAGGCGTACGGCATCGAGGTCGCTGCTAGTGCTGGTGGAGAGGCGGTCTTTTTGTTCGTCGAACCACTCAACAAACTCGGACAGGTCTTGCCGGTGGGAGGTGCTGTATTTGGCCACTACGTTGAGGAAAGTGGCTGTGTAGGCAGTTTCAATGCCGTCGAGCCGTAGCATGCGTATTGCCTCTTCGCAGCAGTCGTACAGTCCTAGACGTCTCAGTTTGTCGCATCGGAGGGAAAGTCCTTCGGGCTCAAGTAGGGTGTCGAGGCTGGGCAAGGGAGAGTCGACAGAAGAGAGGAAGTCGGAAGAGAAGTCGCGGTGAATAATGCCAAGATTGCAGAGGTATATCATTATTCTGGCAGCTGCAACACGGTCGCTACCGTCTATTAGATATTGCAAGAGGCTTCGCAGAAGCATGACTACTTGGCTTTGTGTGAGAAGGAATGATTCGCTTGAGACGACGGGAATGTGGTTTTCGGTCAGGAAGGTGGAGATTTCTGAGAGCGTCCGTTTGTCGCGAGCCAGCAGCGAGATATCGCGATAGTGGAAGCCCAACTCGTCGACTTGGTGACGAATGTCGTGAAGCATTTCTTCCCAAAGGGGGACGTGACCCTCTTCTAGATCCCAGAAGCCGAGTTGCACATACCCACCATCCCTCATAGGCACCTGCCGGAGGTCGGGGCTTTCTCCTTTGCCGAGATAAATGTCTTTAAGGTCGTCATTGTCGTCGAAGCGGTTGCGGATTGCCCACTCGAAGAAGTTGTTGTTGAACTCTACGATGGTGCTGCCCGTGCGGAAGTTGCGGTCGAGATGAGTGATGTTGCTCACTTGAGGCTGTTCAAGGATATAGCCGTGCAGGGGGCTGTCGACATGGGGTAGCGCCATGAACTGTTCAACATCGCCCTGACGGAAGCGGTAGATGGCCTGTTTGCCATCACCTACTACGAGAGAGGTGTGGTCGGAAGCCACACCGTTTTCGACCAGAGGCACGAGATTGAGCCACTGCATACGGGAGGTATCTTGGAATTCGTCAATCAGATAGTTCCAATAGCGGTTGCCGAGGCGCTCGTAGATGAATGGAGCAGGCTCTTCGCGCACCACGTCGGCAATGCGCTTGTTGAACTCGGAGATATGGACAATCTCGTTCTCGGCAGAGTAGCCTTCGACCAATTCGCCCAACTTGTTGAGCAAGGCTAAGGAATAGATGTTCTTGAGGAGCAGACGGCGAGAGTTGTAGAGCAGGCCTTCGGTGTTGTAAAGTTGAAGGAAACGTTGGTATACCTCCTGGAGACGGGGTTTTGCCCTCTCGAGCGCATCACGGGTGGCTGGGCTGCATTTGCTTCCGCCTAGTTTGTCACTTTCTAGATAGGCGAGGACGTAACTGTTGGGTTCGTTGATGGTGCCCTCAGAGAGCTTGCGAAAGAATGCGCCAGCTCCTTTTGTACCATAGTAAAAGTCCTCAACAGAGAGTTGTTCGCTGGCAATGATGTCGAGACCGAGATTGCCAAGGTCGCGCATTTGGTGCTCGTATTGACGATTGGCAGCGATAAGCCGATGCTGAATGTCGAGGAACTGGGAGGTGTCGAGGTGTCTTAGGGATTCAAGGAACTCTTCAGACTGCTCCTTAAATAGCTCTTCGGCCAATTGAGAGAGCTCGCGCTCGACCATGAAACTCTTTCCTTCGTTCATCCGGTTCTCAGCAAACTCGCAGAGCATCTCGGTCAGTTCTTCCTGACCATCGGTACCTGCCAATGCCATTAGTTCGTCGACGGCATTCTGGATGAGGTCGTCGTTATCGATGTATACATCGAAATTGAGTGGCAAGTTGAGGTCGTGAGCGAAGGTACGGACGATTCGGTGCATGAAACTGTCGATGGTGCAGACGGCAAGGTCGGAGTAGTTGTGCAGTATGGCCTGACGTACGGTGGAGGCGTATTGCCGCAGTTGGCTGTCGGAAAGATGGAGCCGTTGGGCAATATCGACTCCCATGGGACAATCGTAACCCCGAGTAGCCATTTCGTCTAGTTCGTGGAGTATGCGTTCCTTCATCTCGTTGGCGGCCTTGTTGGTGAATGTGATGGCCAATATGTGAGTGAAGCGCTGGCTTAGTTGACTTTCGGGAGCAGAAAAAGCCAGTTGGAGGTATTGGCGAACAAGGGTGTAGGTCTTGCCGGAGCCGGCTGCTGCACGGCATATAATGAAACGGCTGCTGTCCATGTCAGTATATTTCGATGAGAAGGATTTGTCGAGTGTAGGAGGTAATACGGTGGGGGTGACTTGTACGGTGGTGGACTATCCAGAGAATGTTGTCGTTGGCATCGACCAAAATGAGTTGGGACTGCTTGTCGGGCTGACTGTATTTATGGTCGGAGAAGTAGTCGCTCAAAAGCTGGGTGCCATGGGGCATACCAAGGGGTTGAAAACGGTCACCAGGCCGCCAATGTCGTAGGCGTAAGGGCAGTTTCACGGTGTCAGCATCGAAGGCGGCTTGGGTAGAAGGAAGTTGCTTTGGGTTGAACCCCTGAGGTGAGATGGTTTCTATGTGAATGGAAGGGAGGCTTTCGGTTGGAGTCGTATTCGGATGGAGTATTAGTCTGCCACGGTCGAGATAGGCGGTATGGGAAGGAGTTTGGAAAGTCTTGCCTGATTGGGATGCTGTAAGGATGTTGGCTATAGTGTCGGCATTGAAGCCAAAGGGTTTGAGAATTTCAAAATAGAGTTGTTGACGAATTGAGGGTTGGGAGTGATGGTTGAGAGGTGCGGGAAGGGAAGTGCTGAGGTCGAGGATGAGAGAACCGTCGGGTTGGGAATGTAAAAGTTGGACCTTTAGGGACTCTAGGAGGGCCATGTAGAGCTGCTCGGTTGACTGGAGATGAAGGATGGTTTGCTGCAGGGTGTGGTCGGCGGCGGGTTGAAGTAGACGGAGTAGGGGCATGAGTTGGTGTCGCACTTGGTTGCGAAGATAGTCAAGAGAGGCATTGGTTGAGTCTTCGACATGGAGGAGTTGGTGCTGGGCGGCATAGCCCTCGATATCATGTCGTGAGAAGGGGAGGAGAGGGCGCACAATGTGGCCCTGAACAGGAAGGATGCCGTGGAGCCCTGCTAGACCTGTACCTCGGAGGAGATTGAGAAAGAAGGTTTCGGTGGAGTCATCGCGGTGGTGAGCGGTGAGAATGGCAGCGTAATGATGTTGCTGCAGTAGCTGTTCAAAATAGTCGTAACGTAGTTGTCGTGCTGCCTGCTCGATGCTTTGATGGTGGGAGGAAGCATGAGACCGAGTGTTGAAATGTGCCACATGGAAAGGCACAGCATAGTCGGATGCCAGCTTGCGGACAAAGGCTTCGTCGCGGTCGCAGTCGGAAGGTCGTAAGTGGAAATTGCAATGGGCGATGGCAAAAGGGTATCTTGCAGAGTGCATGAGGTGGGTTAATACCACAGAGTCGATACCACCACTAACAGCAAGCAGCACCTGCTGCCCAGTGGGGAAGAGGTGCTGCTGCTGAATGTGTGCTGTAAAGGACTGTAGCACTATCGGATAATCATCTTGTGCATACGACGCTGACCCTCGAACTCAATGCCATAGTAGTATACTCCGCTAGGTAGAGTTCCCTTGCTGAAGGAGATGGTATGACGACCTTCATCATAGCGGGCAGTTTCCTCGTGTACGAGGCGTCCGACCACGTCGGTGACGAAGAATCGTGTAGTACCACTATAGGGCAGTGCAAACTCGATGCGTGTAGTACCATCATAGGGATTGGGGTAGTTCTGCTCCAATACGAAGTCGGGTTCGTTGACATTGGGGATGTCTTCGAAGTAGTTGATGACTTCGATGATAGACGTTTGGTCGTTGGAGGGATCAGAATCAAGGTTAGGCATCATGATGTGACCGGAGCCTGTGTATTCACGAGTAGGACTCTTTGCAATCTTCTTGTTGAGGAGGACGTGGCGTGTCTCACCTGGAGCCCAAACTACGCTGTTGGCCGGGAAGTATTGAGACTGTTCGGGAGCGCCATTGATGGTGTAGAAGAGTCGGAAATTGTTGAAGAAGCTGATATTACCATTACTACGAACGACAGCACGTATGCGGCAGGAGTCGCTCATGTTCTCTTCGACTTGGTACTTCACCAATTGCATGTCAGTAAGGTAAGGTTGGATGACGGTGGTGGTGTCGTTTCTTTGGTTGGTATCGTCGTGGACAACACAGTAGGAGGTGACATAGTCCCATGTACCAGAACGAGATTCAACAGGCTGGGCGAAGCGATGGACGGCATGGCCACCGGCAGGAAGCGGACGGTCGCGATGGAAGGTCTCTTCAACACGGGTGCTAGTGTCGCGGTCAATGTAGAAGCCTACTGTGAAATCGTTGGCTGCACGAGCACCCACGTTGTCGAGGACAATGCAGATGTGGTAGTCCCTAGGAGAACGTAAGTCGACCATGGAGGCAGTGGCCTGTATGTCGGTGATGGCTGCGATGCCAGCGATCTCCTTGAAGATGGAGTCGTTGTAGGGATAAACATCGTAGCGATAGTTGCACCAAGTGGACAGGCGCATGGTGCCCATGGTGGCACGCTCGCGGTGGCGGAAGGTGTAGTTGAAGAATTCGGTAGAGCCGAGGTTGCGTCCGATGTAATCGGCAAAACGGATGTGTTCGGTGACGGTGTCGTTATTGTTATAGATATATGAGACATCGCATTCATCGATCTCGTTCTGTCCGAAGTTACGCAGACGGAGAGTAATGTCGATGCTGTCGCCTGCAACCGCACTGGCAAGAGGTGAGTTGATTGCATATAGGTAGAGGTCGTTGGCAAGAGGTGACAATCCAAATAAGTTGCAGGTAGTATCATTGTCGCGATAGTAGTCGGACTGGACTTTGGTGAATGCGCAGATTTGGAATGTGTCGGGGAACTCGTTGGTAACGACGAACGGAGTCGGGAACTCATATTCAATTGACTCTCCGGCGGGAATCCATTCAGTGCAGATGGCTTCGTGTGGCAGATAGGTGCCATAGGGTTTGTAGCAGACGGTGAAGTTGTGGATGCTGTCGTATCCGTAGTTGTGGATTCGGACACGCGGGTAGATAGTTTCACCAAATTGAGGATTGACAGGATAAATGATTTCACGGACTCCTACATCGACAGAACGACGTGCACGGCCGATGACAAAGTTGTCGATGGCGAAGCCGTCGCCAAAGTTGGAAGCAGGAGAGGTGGTGACAGGTGTGGTAAACACGAACCTAAACTGGACGTGCTGGCCAAATTCACCACTGATGAGTGAGGTGGGGAACATGTAGTAGTTGTAGGCACCGTTTATAGAGGAACTTGTCCAACCATCTTCAGTATCGTACCAAGTGGATTGTTCATCTGTGCCCCAACGGAAGTTCGGGTCTTCGACACGTACCCATTGACCCTGATAGTTGAGATATTCCATTATAAGGATGGCACCTTCTGCTATGCTTTTGCTTAGGAGGAAGTTGATTGTGTCGGGTCGTATCTGTTGGATGTTGATGATAGGAGTATAGAGTACGCTACGGTTACCATGTTTGCCAGATACGATTGACTCTGTAGCACTAGTGATGTAGGCATTGGGTTGCGAATAGGCAGAGGAAATAGTACTCTTAGCTGGCATACCGCGCTCGAAATAGTTGCGGGTGAAGTTGTTGTAACCAACAGGGGCATACCATTTATCAATAGATTGGTCGAAGCTGTCGATAAAGCGTAGCTCGACAACGTAGTAGCGATGATATTGATATTGTAGAGTATTGTTGGTTGTGTGGAAAGTATCGCCTTCAACCTCAACTGTGCAGTGAAGGTTGGTGGTACCTTCTGGGAAGTTGACGGAATCGATAGTGACAGGTGTGCTCATGCCGGGTTCGAGTTCGCCATTCCAGTTGATGGTACCTTGGTAGAATGGGTCGCTATGGTTGACAAACTGGTAGTTGATGGCAGCGTGTGTGAGTGTCTCGGAGCCTTTGTTGGCAAGCATGATGGTCACATGGTGGTCGGTGTCGGTCACGATGTGGTTCCTTGGAGAGACCACGCGGGTGAGTGCGGCATCGACGCTGTCGAGCATACAGTCTTCCTGAATGTAGATCAGATACTGCTGCATCTGACCGTTCTCAAAGGCACTGGCAGTTTCAAGACCATTGACAATGAGAGTAGAGTCGCCATGCACCCAAACAAGCATACGGGTATATCCGTAATGAGCATAGTCAGGGATAGTTAGCGGTATTTTGGTAGGTCTGCGGCTACGAACCTTAATTGCTTTTGCTAGTAGCGATTTAGTGATGTTCTCTTTGCCGTTGAAGTCGTATTTGCCATCACGGTTGTAGTCGATAATGACATACAAGGAAGCTGCGCTTGAGGAGTCAAGTTCGTCCTGATTGTTGGCCACTTCAATGGTGAGAGTGTCTTGCGTTCCTCGGCGGACAAACAATGTGGGCACTTCGGCATTTGTAGGATTATATGAACCTAGCCAGAGGTTGTCGTATCCGATGAGGTCGGGCATGACATTATCGAGTTCGTTGTAAGAAACCCGCGTGATGTCGAATCCAGCAGGAGAAGTTGGTGCATACTTATTAATCGTGTCGTAAGTGTTTTCTGCCAGTGATCGGAATGTGTGTACTGTGCGCAGGGTGTCGTTGCCACGTTGCTGATCATCGGGGTGATAGACCCAGGCATTAAGAGTGAAAGTAGTGTTGCTGAGAGGTTGGTTGATCATCAGCATGGCAGTGTCGTCAAGGCAGCCACCGAAAGTGTGGTCGTAGTATGAGACGTTGTCGCCCACACGTCCGGGTATGGTGTGCCGCAAAGTGTCGTGGACCTCTAGGTAAGTGACACGTCCATTTGCGTTCATGAACTTGAATGCAAGCGGAATGTTGGAAATAGGTTGGCTACCATAGTTGACCACACGGAGGGTGACAGTGTCTTTCTCTAGGTAGACACGGCCGCTGCCACGGGGTGAACGTACCTCTGAAATGGAGACATCATATGTGAGTGGCATGTTGATGCCCACATTAATATTGGAATAGTAGCTGGTGCAGTTCTTCGAACTGAGGCAGTAGAGGTAGTAGGAGGAATCGTGGAAGTACTGAGGTGTGTTGCTCCAATGGGTAGAACGAGTGTAGTTGTTATTGCCGTTATAGAAGAAGCTTCCATTGGTGGTGTCGCGTGTCCAACGGACTACTCGTGATTCGCCCTGTGTGGCCCAGAGATTACCATAGGTACCGTAGTCGACCATAGTGTCATGGGCTACAGGAGCTTCGGGAGTGTGGTTGGAGGTGATGTTGATGTAGTTTGTAGTGTCGTTGAATTGTTTGATATCGTATTGGGCAGTGACGAAACCACGCAGACGGGCAGTAATATCGAGCAGTGTGCCGGTTGGGTACAGATTGGGCTCGTAGGCTGTCGAGAGGGTGACTTCGCGTTGGGTTCCAACAGGCAAGTCGGTACCAGCGAAAGTCTGGACGTCAAGACTGCTGCTGCCGGGGAAGTTGGGGAAGGACTGTGTAGAAGGTTGGTGGCAGTAAAAGTCGTAGCCTAAGGTGAAGGTGAAGTCGCCGGGGAAGTCTTTCTTACCATTATTTCTGAGAGTGTAGCGGAGTGGTACACTATACATGCGGCAGTGAGCTGGGTCGCAGGTGCTATCTACTGCGACAGAGACTACCTGCAGGTCGTAGGCAGGATAGATGAATACTTCGGCAGTGTCGATGTTGTCTTCAGGACGTTGGTCGACGACATTACTATTCATATTGATTACCACTACTACACGCTGGGTGTCGACAATGCCCAAGGGGGATTGGAGTAGGACAGAGTCTTCAACAAAAGCTTGGGCTGCCAAGCGGTTAATGGTACGAGTTTCAGAGCTTACCAATGGCGAAACATCAGCAAGGTAGCAGTGCCATGTGAGGTTGTTTTCGACAGCCGTACCGTTATTGAAGAACTTGACCCTAACCATTATGGAGTCGGTCTCAATATTGAGGACTGTGGGATTGGCTCCGGTCGTGACAGCGGGAACATAGGGTTCAGTAATATCTGCTACAGCAACATCGTGGGTCTCACGAATGCAGTTAAACTCGTAGGCACCGATAGTGGGTTTAGGAATCTGTGGGCGGATGCATCCCTTGATGTCCGTGATGACGTCAGGATTGTACTGTGCCTTGTCGGCAAACTGTGCCAAGAGGGTACTCAAATTGTAGATGCTGTCCACGAAATACGGGAGAGTTTGGTATGAGTTGTTGTCAGCATGGTTCAGTAGCTTCAGGCTGTCAAGGTTGTTGCAGTTGACTCCCCAGAAGGCGAACTTGATGACACCAGTGGTAGCATGGGTGTCGGCATTGGTCCAATAGACATTGTAGTTGGAACTCGACATACAGGTATCGATTGCCACATAGTAGGCAAAGCCCTTACTCTCGTTCTTGAAGATGTTGTTCAAGGCATGGATATAAGAGGAGTTCTGGCAGCTGAAGGTTCGGGTATTAGACTGGTTGGCACCAGCGTAGAGGTTACATGTGTTGTAGTAGACACTGACATGTTTCGACAGTGAGTCGACCCAGATGGCAGACGATGAGAGTGAGGCAACACCAGTACCATATAATGAAACCATATTATTATATACGGTCACACGGTCGATGTTGGTACCGCGGCATTTGAAGAGGGCAATACCGCGCTTACCACCATTACGGCTGTCTATCAGGTGAACATAGTTGCGTTGGACGCTGGCATGGTTGGAGTTGGCAAGATATATACCGGTGAGAGGCTTGCTTGCTACCGTTACACCCGATGCGATGCTGTCGCCATTCACAATGACAGTGTCGCTATTGCGGAGGTACACACCCATGTACCAGAAGTTCAATATATCAGAGTTGAGAATCGAGATGTTGTCGCTATAGTTGTTGTTGATTGAGCGAACGGCGTAGTAGCCACTATCAAGTAAACAGTTGTTAATTGTGATAAAGTGGTTGTTATCGCCAAGTAGCATCACATTGGCATTGGTTGAAGATGCCGTGGTCTTCTTAGACCGAAGGATGCAGTTGAGGAATGAAATGTAGTTGGAATTCTCAATTTTCGTCACATTGGCAAAGATGTTGTTGCCAGAGCCGGAGGTGTAATTAGCGTAGAAGTTGATGCTATCGAAAATGATATGCTCGGCACCGTTCATCTGGAATACATAGTTGCTAGCGTTGGTGGGAGTGAATGTTATGGTAGCCCTGTCGGTAGCTCCTGTAATGGTTCTAAACGTAATGGTGTTGTTAGCGTCAGCACCATCCACAGCGCCAAAGTCGAGCTGCTCATTAAAGGTTTCTTCGCAGAGCTCAAACACGATGGCGCCTGCCACACCCGCATTGTGCAGGGTGTCGAGAGCCGTGGTGATGTTCGGGAAGTCACTGCCCATGCAGGTACCGATAGTGTAGGTGCCGCTGCAGAAACGTACATTGAAAGTACGGATAATGGTGTCGTTAGTCGGCACGGTGTCACCCGTAATTGACACTACGGCAGTGACAGTGTGACGTCCGGGAGTGAAGTGGGTACTTAGCAGAGGAACTGTTCTATTGTAACCCAGCGGCAGGTTGTTTGCGTTGCCACTGACTTCTTGCCAGCTACCATTGTCAATCTTGTATCGTAGTGTATAGTTGGTGATGTCATAGTTGCCTCGGTTCTCCAGCACAACATCGAGATTAGTGGTGTCGCAGGAAGCAATGATCGTCGTGTCAAGCGCCTCGGGCCATCCGAGTGATGCGTCATTGTCGGGGATATTGGTGACATTGATATAAATGGTAGTAGTATCGCTCTCACATCCGACAGGTTCGAGGAAGCCGAAGAGGATATCGGGTCGGTTGTTACCCTTAGTACCGGTGGTCTGTGAGGCCTGGTCAGTAGTGGCGTTTTGCTTGGTAATAACAGTATTGGCTTGGGCTGTGTAGCGCGTTTTTAATCCATTGGCGGGTCCGGCGGCATTCAAAGCACGAGTAATCTCAATGACGATGCTCGATGTGCCGTCCCAGGTGAAGGTACTATCTAAGGTGTGTTTCACCCATCCCATGTCGTCGTGGGTGAAAGTATAGTTATTACGATTGTATACTTGGGTCAGTCCGGTGAGGAACGAGGTGTTGGCAAACACAGTCTGGGAGACGGCCCCCATCTTGATGGTGAAATAGCTAAAGGTGAAAGAATTCACGCCTACGCCGTAGTCCTCGATGTAGAATGAGAGAGAACTAATGTCTCCTGCTCCGTGGCCAGCGTCAATCATCTGTTGGGCAGTGATTAGATATTGCTCCTTGACGTAGCGCTGTTTGGGGTTATAGGGCGAAGGATAGTTGTTATTCGCAATAGAAGCCAACGTACCAATATGGGTGGTGGCCACGTCTTTCAGAGCGATGGCACGTACGAACATGGTATCGCGGCGATAGATGTAGCTGGTTGTATACGACCCTGAGGTGGTGTCGAGGGCTACCATGTTATGGTTATACCAAATGGTGTGGTCGCTCGAAGGAAGACCTATGGCAGACATGGTCAGCTGTTCCCCATAGTTGACAGTCTGGATCTGGGGAACTTGAGGAACAGAGGGTGTGTAGTTGGCATTGAAGTAGCCCGAGTTGGTATCATTGATATGGTTCATATCGTTGCTGACGGCATCGACCCAAACTTTAATATGGAACACCGTGTCGTGGCTGGTCAACATGTTGAGCGGGGTGGAGAAGGTATGGTTCAACTCTGAGCGGAGACCGATACCCGTAGAGATAGTATCGATGCAGGTAATAGTTGTGCCTCCGTCAAGGCTATACTTGACTACGAAGGACGGAATGGCAGTGGAGCCATAGTTGTGAATGACCACCGAAATGGGCTCAGCGGTAGTCAGGTTGCAGCCCGTGTCTACCACAGGAGGATCAACAAATAGGTCGGTGAGAGGAACTCCGGTAACATGAATGTTCACTGCCGAGCGTAAGCCCTCACAACCATTGTCGAAGTAACGGATGAGGTTGCTTTCGGTTTCGCCTATGTGCATGCGGAGCGAGTCGGTGCTGACCTGCCAGAGTGAGGCAGTGGCTGTCGGCGCAGCATTGGTGGCGTTGGTAGGCCATGCAATGCGTCGTGCACCAGCGGTAGGAGTATTTGCTGTGTTACCATTTCGAGCTAGGTCAATTGCGTTGCCAGCCCAAACGGCATTAGGCACCTGTTGGTTGCTCCAAGTGATGGCCTGGGTTGAGGGGGTGGTGATGACTCCGTTGAAGGCAACTGCATCTGCTACACCATGACCGTCGCGGTATATGACACCGAAGTTGGCGGTGTAGGCAGGGCTGACAGTTGCAGAGCTAGGTGCAAAGATTGTGCGGGTCGAGTCGCTGGCACTGGAGTTGGTTTTGAACTGAAGCACTAGGTTGGCACCTGGCTGGATGGTTACATTGGGCAGCACCCAGATTTTGGCTGCGCTTGAACTGTTGACCACAACGATGCTGTCACCTTCCAATTGGGCGGGATAGTCGCCACAGTTGGTCAACTCTACGGCAAAAGCGGTCTGGTTGTTCATCCAGGAAGGCATGGGGTAGGTGGCTCCTGCGTTGGTACGGTTTACCTGCACCTCGGTAATTTTCACTAGTGGTAGATTACGCTTCTGCGACATGTAGAAAGTCGTATCGTCATATAGAGGAGTTGTTGTCAAGGTGGGGCCGTAGTAGAATGCAGCTGTGTCTTCTAGGCTGTGGTACCACGAAATACCCGAACGTTGTTGACGTCCGTTACCTGAGGTGTAGTAGCTCACAGGCCAGGTATTCACACCGGCCGTAGGTGTGATATTGGCAACAGTATTATAAGGTATATTCTGGTTGATGACGGTGGGGGCAGGGGCGGCATATCTAGAAATGACCGTCCAGATGTTGGTGTCGTTCAAGTCGTCGGGGTCAAGATTGCATTTCACCCACCATTTAATAATATATGTACGGTCTGTATTACCAGCACCGCTGGGGAGCGACATGGTGCGGGTTGAAAGGAAGTGGAGTGTGTCGTTAGGTGGGCAGTTGCGGTTGGCCACAAACGACTGCACAGGACCGTTGTCAATGCTGTAGTATACAGTCAGAGGCGATGCGCTGCTGGCGGTGTAGGTTCCGTTACCGGTGTTACGAATGGCCACCTCTACAGGAATGCTCGAGGGGGCACCGCAGTAGTCTTCCAGCGGCGTCACAAATTCCACAGGAGTGAAGTCAATCGAGAGGGCTGTGACCTCGTAGGCACCCAAGCTGGGGGCAGTGGCCGAACGTGTCGACCCAAAGAGGTCGATGGTTACCTCGGGAACGGGTACACCCACATTACGAAGCAGGGCATTGAATGAACGCAGGTCAACGCGGCTCACAGAGCTATTGGTGTAGTTGGGGTTGCCACTCACCGAGCCGAGGTCGCTAGGCACGGCGTTGCGCCATCCGTTCAGGTTATTGTAGTTCGATCCGCTCAGCTTATTCAACACACCGCTGATGGAATAGTAGCAGTTGTGGTCCACATGAAGGGTTGCGGCATTGTCGCCAGGTATGAAGGAGAAGGCGTAGTTCGACGTATCGAAGGTGGCTATCACGTTGTTCTGGAAATAGCAGTTGCTGATGACGTCGCCACCTAATGTGGCGGCTGCCACGTTCACACGCGTCGGGGCATTCATTCTCACCGAGTTGAACACGGTCTTGATATAGGAACCCTTAATGATATTGAGCGGGGTGGTTAACATGTTACTGGTTCCGTCGTCAACCGAGACCAACATGTTGTTGGCAACAATACAATAGTTGCTGTCTGTACCATGCATGTCCGACACACCGATACAGCAGGTACCCTTAGAGGAGTACACGCGGTTTCGAGTGATGCGTGTGCCGTTGTGGCAGTATTGGCCAAGGATGATGTAGCTGGCGTTGGTCAGTACGTCATTGGCAAAGATGCTGTCAATCACGGCGGCATCCTGGTTGACAATACGGACGGCAGTGTTCACTTGGTTAGTGAAGTCGCTTAGGCGCACTTGGTTGTGTTTTGAACGAGTATCGGGTGCGGCACCTGTAACATCCACGCCAATCGTACCACCGTAGAAGGTGCAGTTCTCAACCAATAGCGAGTCTGCGTCGCCAGTGTTAATGAGCGACTGGGCCGAATTGTTGATGGAGTTGCTGTCGCTAAAGTAGCAGTTGAGGAATTGGCAGTTGTTGCTGTTAGTACCCATTTGCACAAGTACGTCGCAGCGATTGTCAGAATATCTGCCGTTGCTGAAATTAATATTGTTGAACCTGATGCTACGAGCCTCCGTCATGTCGACCAAGGCGGGCACATTGGTCGTGGCTCCACTACGTGCACGGCGGAATGTCACCGTCCCTGTTGGACTGGCTGGTTCGAAGAGCACATAGTTGGTTGCTGAGGTTCCAGGAATATAGGGGAACGAAGTGACGTTGTATGTCCCGGAGGGCAACTTGATGGTAAGGGGTGCATCAATTCCGCAGCGGCTTAGCACATACAGGCAGTTTTCCAATGAGGAGAAATGAGCTCCGGAACCAGTTCCCACGGTGCGGACTCCACTATAAGGACCGTCGCAGGCAGCAAATGGAGTGAACGTGGTATCGTTGTAGGGCTCGTGGTCGCGTCTACGTGTCATCTCACTTTCCACATAGATGCTATCGTCCACCCATGCTCTGATGGTGTGGTATCCGACTGTGAACAACTGGTTGTCGTTGACATGCACTCTGATACTGTCACCTCCGGCAAGATGCCCCGTCCAGTCATAGTAGGTGGGGGCTCCATTGTCAATGCGGTACCAAATTCTCACTCCGTTCATATGGCTGGCTCCATAGTTCTTCAACCATACTACAACCGAGTCATTGCCTATGTTGCAGGGGGTATCGTAATTCGGGTAAGACAGGCCTGAGATGCCGCAGTCATACACTAGCGGTACGTTTTGTGTCTCATAGAATTGCATCCATGGGCGGACGGGAGATGTAATACCCATGGCAAAGGCATCGATGCCGGCGCCAAAAAGGTTGTACCCTGACGCAGCGTCGCCCTCGTCGGTGTATACCGATTGCTTGTTGGTCGGTGCTGGGATATGTTTGATGCTGTTGGCCGAGGGATTGATGTTTCCGTCGTATAGCACTTGCACTACCAAGTCCGAACCAGCATAAAAGAACGTATCCTGTAAGTTCACCGTCTTATACGAACCGGCAGCGGCCTGCTCGATGACGAATAACGAATCGTATACTATCTGCATCTCCGATGTCGAGAATGCTCCATTGGAAGCAGGACGGTTTATCGAGTAGGGGACATTCATCATTCTGAACTGTAAGCGAGGCCGTACCACTGTGCCAGGCGAAGCGGTCACAATAAAGCGGAAGTTTTTGATGTATCCTGGGCCAAACCCCATTTCTGCCATCGTCACACTGTCGTATATCCATTCCGACCGGTTGTCGGCCAAATTCGGGAAGGGGAATGTAGAACTGTTGGTCTGGTTCCCCTGAGGTGATGCCGTGTGAGTCCGACCTCGAACACACCTGAATGTCTTCCATTGGCTGGCATTCTTGGGGAAGTATGCTGTATTGCTGTTCGTGGTTGAATCTTTTGCTATCATGTGATAGTGAATCAAGGTGTCATAGCCGTACAGGGGGATTCTTCCGATAAATCTGTTGCTGCTACCTTGACGATACATTGGGGCAATCAGTTTGGTGGGATTGTTTCCTACCCGATACTCCAGAAACACAGAGTCGCTGTTAATACCTTGTGGTACAGAGGTCGTCACGTCTGCCACCACTTTGGCTCCACGGCTGCTGGGGTAGTTGAGATGGTCGGGGAAGGAAATCATGTTGATGGTGGGATTCTTGATCTGTTGGCTGGAAGCAACTACGTTGATGTCGTCAAGATACCACGCATCAGTGGCGGTGGCGGCAGTTCTTGGTGCCAAGCGGAAACGTATTATTATTTTCTTATTCTCCTGGAGTACATTCGTTAACAGCTGGTCTAGATTGAAACGTTCCTTTTTCCACAACGTGTTGTTCACCGCGGTCGAGTGTTCCCAAAATCCATAAGAATACTTACTGAACGAAGTGGTGGAGCCGTAGTCAGCGCAGCCTCCATCCGATGCGTCATAGTGAGTTCCGTTTAGGAGAATCCAGTCATTGTCTGTCTGGTGGGCAAGTTTTGCCTCAATCATACACACTTCAGATGGCGAGGCTGTCCTAAGCGGGTGGACGTAGGCAATGTGCATGAACTCAAAAACGTAGTAGTTCAGGTTGGCGTAGGCAGAAAAGTCAATGGTGTCCAACGTCATCACAATTTGTGTACTCTGGGTGTGGAGCATCCTCATCGAACGGTTGCCACCTGACACAATGGTCGTCTGCGGGGCTGCATTAGTGTTCGACACTGAGTAAGCGGAGTCGGGGGTTCCTACTTCGAAATCCAGTGAGTACATGTGGATGATTTGTGCGTGGGACACGATTGCCGATAGGGCAAATACCAATCCTAGGAGCAAAAATCTTTTTTTCATTTGTATTTTATATTTTATTTGTTTACAATGATTAACAACTCAAAAAGGGGTAGTTTGATAAGGTAAAACTACACTTTTTTGAACTTACAAAGTTACAAAGAAAAATTGACATAGCAACTTTTTTTTTATTTTTATATTTATTTATAGGTTTTTCAATGCGACATTACTTCCATTGAGGGCATAATATTCCCTTCACACTATATTCTTACAAAATACCCAAATTCGTCACCCCTACACCCCGTTTTTTATGTTTTTTTAACTCTCTGCGGGCAAAACTGGTATCTATTCTGCCTATTCAGGAGTGGGAGTTGTGTGCTAAAACACATAGGGGGCATTCAAGTTTCAATTTTCAATAATTAGGGTTTTATCGGAGGACAAAAGTGACAACCTAAATCAGCAACCACACAGGCCGCCGTAGGTCCAGTGTAGGTTCGCTGTAGGTTCGCTTCCCGAAGCGGACAAAGGGCGTCTCTTCAGAGGCACTACAGAGGGCTTACATTGAGGCAAGAAATAGCGATAGGGAGAGTATGCTAACGCTTTGTATAATCACTTTTCTTTTTACCCCGAAAGTGATCTGTCCAATGTTAGTTATCAAAAAGCGAGAGTGGATGAATGATTACGCAAAGCTATTCACAAAGAGCAGTTTGTGAAGGTCGAAGGATTGGATGTATAAATGTTGGTTAGCCTCTTTGCCGAAGCACTTCGTACATGAACACAGCAGCAGCAACGCTGACGTTGAGTGACTGTATCTGCCCTAAAATGGGAAGTTTGGCTCGGGCGTCAGCCAGTTTTAGCAGGTCAGGACTGATGCCGGTCTCTTCGGCTCCCATTATCAGTAGGGTGGGTTGCTTGAAGTCTACCTCCAGATAGTTTGTTGCACCTTTCTCTGTTGCTGCCACAACCTGCATTCCACTCTGTTTGGCCAAGTTAAGCACGGTCTTGAGGTTCCCTTCCCGGCAGATGGGTACTCGTAGCAGTGCCCCCGAGGAGGTCTTTACCGCATCGTCACTTACCTGAGCGCTTCCGTGGTCGGGGATGATAACGGCGTCTACTCCCGTGCATTCGGCAGTACGGACGATGGCTCCAAAGTTGCGTACGTCGGTGATGCGGTCTAGCATCAGCAGCACAGGAGCCTCTTTCTCTTCCATCAGTCTAGGTATTAGCTCTAAGGCATGGTGGTATTGGATGGGGGCAACGAGTGCCACCACCCCTTGGTGGTTGCCTTTGGTGAGGCGGTTTAGTTTCTCGACCGGTACATATTGAAAGGGTATGCCTCTCTCTTTAATGCGGTTTCTTAGGTCGCCGGCCAATGCGCCGGTCAGCCCGTTCTGCAGCAGCACGCGGTCTATTTGGGCGTCGCTGTCTATGGCTTCTATTACCGGCCGAAGGCCGTAGATGGTTGAAGTGGAGGCTGGTGTGGCTTTGCCTTCAGGGCTCTTGGGGGGCTTGTTGTTCTGTATCATAGGCTATACGATGACTCCGTCGCGGAGCATAATTTGACGGTCTGCTTTTTGGGCTAGGGTGGTATTATGGGTTACGATGACAAAGGTCTGTCGGTATTGGTCGCGCAGTTTGAAGAACAGGTCGTGCAACTCTTCGGCGTGGTGAGTGTCCAAGTTGCCTGAAGGCTCGTCGGCCAGCACCACTGCCGGGTGGTTGATAAGGGCGCGTGCCACGGCAAAACGTTGCTGCTCACCACCCGACAGCTGGGCGGGTTTGTGGCTTGCACGTGCCTCTACGTTAAGGAACTGCAACAGCCGCATGGCCTCTTCTGTCGCTTCGGCCATGCTTCGCCCAGCAATAAGGGCTGGAAGACACACGTTCTCCAAAGCGGTGAATTCGGGCAGCAGATTGTGAAACTGAAACACAAAACCGATGTGACGGTTGCGGAAGTTGGCCATTCCCTTCTCATCCAAGCGGGTTACGTCCACTTGGTTGGTGCTGCTGGGACTCGTCTTCTCTTCACTGTTGTGAATGGTGTAGCAGATCCTTCCGCTGTCAGGGCGGTCAAGGGTGCCCAACAATTGTAGCAGGGTGGTTTTTCCAGCACCCGAGGCACCGACAATGCTGACCACCTCGCCTTCCCCGATAGTTAGGTCGATGTCACGCAGCACATGTAGGTTGCCGTATGATTTGTTTAGTTTCTCTACGGTTATCATATTCCTAGCACTAGTATTCCCTGCCGTTGAGGAATGCCTTCCACACCTTGTTCTCGCCATAGGCATAGGGGAGGTATTCATAGGTAGGTATCTCCGTGGTCAGGTAGAAGTTGGCTCTCTTGCCAACAGCTATCGATCCTAGTTGGTCGCTCACCCCCATGGCGTAGCCGCTGTTCAGGGTAGTGGCGTTGATTGCCTCTTCGGGCAACATCCGGTAGTTGACGCAGGCAAACGAAAGCACTAGCTGCATATTGCCCGAGGGCGATGAACCGGGATTGTAGTCCGAGGCCATGGCAACGGGCAGTCCCGCCTCCATCATCCTACGCACGGGGGCATGCTGCATGTTGAGGAAAAAGGCAGCGCCAGGCAGCACTGTAGGCATGGTCTCTGACCCTAGCAGGCAGGCAATCTCCTCTTCTCCGGTGTATTCCAAGTGGTCGCAGCTCAAAGCGTTGTATTTTACTGCACACTGTATTCCACCGCTGCATGCCATTTCGTTGGCATGAATCTTGGGACGCATGCCGTAACGGGCACCCGCCTCCAGCATTCGTTCGGTGTCTTCGACAGTGAAGAAGCCTTCGTCGCAGAACACGTCGATATAGTCGGCCAGCCCCTCTTCGGCTGCTTGGGGTATCATGCGTTCGATGACCAAGTCGACAAATTTCTCTTGGTGGCCGCGATACTCCATCGGGATTCCGTGGGCACCCAGCAGGGTTGACTTGATGGTCAACGGGCTGTTCTCCCGTAGCTTACGGATGACGCGCAGCATCTTCAGCTCTGCTTCAGGCGTCATGCCGTAGCCCGACTTTATTTCTACCGCGCCGGTGCCGTAGCGGATGATGGTGTCGAGGCGCGCCATGGCATCGTCGTAGAGTTGCTGTTCAGAGGCTTCCTGCACACGTTTGGCACTATTGAGGATGCCACCGCCTCGCTTGGCTATTTCGTCGTACGATAAGCCGCGGATCTTGTCAATATATTCTATCTCGCGACTGCCGGCGTACACCAGATGGGTGTGCGAGTCGCAGAACGATGGTAGCACCATCCTCCCGCGGGCATCTATCTCTTTGTCAAATACCTGCTCTTTCAGCTCGTCCATCTTGCCAAAGGCGGCAATCTTTTCGTCTTCAATTATTAGGTAGGCGTTTTCCAGTGTCTCCATCTGTGCCATTTCCTTGCCACAGACCCGAAGCTTCGGCTGGTATTCCACTTGCACCAACCGTTTGATATTCTTGATTAGTGTTCTCATATCACGGATTTATTGTTGAATAGTTGTTGTCAAATAATTGTCCTAAAACTTCCAAGTGCTCTATCTTTCTCTAAGTTAGCTCAAGTGCCTGCTGCTGTCCGTCGGTTTTTATTTTACCCAACAGCTGGTAGGCTAGAGGGGTCGCCTCACGGCCTCGGGGTGTGCGTTGTAGGTAGCCCTCCTGTATCAGATAGGGTTCGTACACTTCTTCCACTGTACCGGCATCTTCACCTACTGATGTGGCTATGTTGTTGATGCCGACGGGGCCTCCTCTGAACTTGTCGATGATGGTACTCAATATGCGCAGGTCCATCTCGTCCAGCCCGTTGCTGTCAACGTTTAATGCCTTCAAGGCGTAACGCGCAATGTCCAGCGTGATGGTGCCGTCGCCTTTCACTTGGGCGAAGTCGCGTACTCTCCTCAGCAACAGGTTGGCTATGCGGGGGGTGCCGCGGCTGCGGCGTGCTATCTCGTAGGCCGATTCGGAAGTGATTTTTACCTGTAGTAGTCCCGCCGAGCGGTTGACAATACTAGCCAGCGTCTCCGCGTCGTAGTATTGCAGTCGGCAGTTGATGCCGAAACGGGCGCGCAGGGGGGCAGTCAGCATGCCCGACCGTGTGGTGGCTCCGATGAGGGTGAAGGGCTTCAGCTTGATTTGCACACTTCTAGCTGCGGGTCCCGACTCTATCAGAATGTCTATCTTGTAGTCCTCCATTGCCGAGTAGAGGTATTCTTCTACAACTGGCGACAGACGGTGTATCTCGTCAATAAAAAGCACATCATTCGCCTCCAGCGAGGTAAGCATTCCTGCCAGGTCGCCCGGTTTGTCTAGCACAGGCCCCGAAGTCATGCGGATATTCACCCCCAACTCGTTGGCAATGATGTAGGAGAGGGTTGTCTTGCCCAACCCGGGAGGGCCGTGTAGCAATACGTGGTCGAGCGGCTCGCCTCGCTGTTTGGCAGCCCCCACGAAGATGCGCAGGTTGTCCAGCACCTTTTGTTGCCCCGCAAAGCTATCAAACCCTTTGGGTCGCAACGCACGTTCTACCTCGCGCTCCTGAACCGTCTGTCCCCGTCCGGTGGCATCTAGATTATTGTTCATTTGTTGTCACTTTGAGTTTGCAAAAGTACAAAAAAAACGGCATATATCGAATTTTTCTTTCCCTCATTCATACTAAAATAATTTTTCTTTCGTTACATAATAATATTTTAAGGCAATAAAACCAGTATATAGCATGAAATCTATCATCGTAGGCACAGACTTTTCCAAGGGTTCCTTCGTGGCTTTGGAGTTGGCTGTCGACATCGCGAACAAGTTGGATTGCGGTGTAAAAATTATTTGGGCTAAACGAGAGAAGCTTCTTTTTGATGAGGATCAGATTACCGTGATGACCCATCTGGCTGAAGAGAAGTTGGAGTCACTCTGTGAGCAATATAGGCCCAAGCTCCGTTCTGGCAAGATATTCTGGGAGATCTGTTCAGGAAAGGTGGGAGCCGTCATCGCACGCCAAGCGCAGCACGAGCAGTCCCCCCTTATCGTTATCGGCACCAACGGTGCCTCTGGTTTCGAGAAGTACTGGATGGGCAGTACCGCCGTCCGCATTGTTCAGGAGGCCCCCGTCCCTGTCCTCACCGTTCGTCAGGGATACGATTTTCATAAGGCACTTGAGCGTATTGTTGTTCCTATCCGTGTTAATATCAGTTCTCGTCAGAAGGTGCCGCCCGCAGCCACCATGGCGCGAGTCTTCAATTCCGAAATTCATATACTCGGTCTGATGGACTCTCCCGACCAGGCCGCGCAGTTACGTGCCTATATGGTGCAGACCGCCGAGTTCCTTTCCAGCGAGGGTGTCCGGTTCACCACTGTGGTTAAAAATTACAGCAATTATAGCGATGCCGTCCTTTCCTATGCTGATTCTGTTAAGGCGGACCTTGTGGTA
The DNA here is from genome assembly GCA_947303735.1 of uncultured Bacteroidales bacterium. Classification (GTDB taxonomy): domain Bacteria; phylum Bacteroidota; class Bacteroidia; order Bacteroidales; family P3; genus Colimorpha. The sequence goes on from CAMYZD010000012.1 coordinate 30,592, forward strand.
ATCAACACCGAACAGGACCGTATTCTCTCCCAGTTGTTCCTCGGCACCAATGCACAACAGATTGTCCACAATTCACAGATTCCTGTCCTCTGTGTCCATCCTGCCGATATCTTTTATCTCTCTAAGACCTGATGAGCAATGTCGTCATTGTAGGGGCAGGTGCAGCTGGTATGATGGCTGCCGTCACTGCCGCCAGCCAAGGAGCGCAGGTGGTTCTGCTCGAAAAGATGGATCAGCCGGGGCGCAAACTCCGCATCACTGGCAAGGGGCGTTGCAACCTCACCAACACTGCTCCTCTTAAGGATTTCCTCTCCCATATAGGCCCCGACACTCGATGGCTTCGCAACTGCTTTGCCCTCTTTTCCAATGTCCAACTCATGGAGTTTTTTGAGCAGCGACAGGTGCCGCTGGTCGAAGAAAGGGGAGGGCGCATCTTTCCCAAGAGTGGCAAGTCGCTCGACATTTTCCTCGCACTTATCAACGACCTTGAGCGTCGTCCCAATGTGACTATCCGTCGCAACTGTGCTGTCAAGTCTCTCACCGAGGACTTCCACGGTGTCCGCCTTCAGGATGGATCTACCGTCAGGGGTGATGCCGTCATTATTGCAACGGGTGGACTATCTTATCCCACCACAGGATCTACCGGTATCGGCTATCGTTTGGCAGCCGATGCCCACCATACCGTGGTGCCACAAGTGCCTTCTCTTGTGTCGCTCCGTTGCCAGGAGGAGATTCCGTCCGATTTGCAAGGCTTTGTACTGAAGAATGTCGGACTCACTATCACCCGCCCTGATGGAAAGAAACTATTCGATGCTTTCGGCGAGATGACCTTTGGCCCCGATTCACTTGATGGTCCAATCGTTCTTTCCGCCAGCCGACAGGTCAGCCGCCTACTCAACGCAGGTGAAACCCTTGTCGCCCATATCGATCTCAAGCCTGCTGTAGCGTCCGAAACTCTTGACCGCCGCCTTATTGCCGACCTCAACAGCAATGGTACTCGCCTTTTCCACGACGCACTACGTATGTGGTTGCCAGCCGAAGTAATACCCCTTGCCCTCAAACGCCTCCATATAGAATATTATAAACGGCTCCATCAAATCAACGCCGCCGAGCGCAAAAGGCTACTCGGCTTGCTCAAAAACTTGGAATTTACCCTTGTGGGTACCGGCGACTATAATACTGCCATTGTCACCCAAGGAGGTGTTCTCACCAAGGAGATAAACCCCAAGACTATGGAGTCGCGTCTCGTTCCAGGGCTCTATTTTGTGGGCGAGGTGCTCGACCTCGATGCTGACACTGGTGGGTACAACCTCCAGATAGCCTTCTCTACCGGATATGCCGCCGGTCTGGCCGCCAGCCAAGAAAAATAAAGTGATAGGGTTTAATAGTAATTCTAGTATCACTAGTAGTACTAGCACTACTAGTGATGCCCCTACTAGTCATTAAACTCCTCTACCGCAATCGTGGCCTTTTCCCAGGCCTCCATGCGCTCGTCCAATCTATCTTTTAGCGACTGATATTGGGTGTAGAAGTCGCCGTCTTGGGGCGTGCCGCTTGCCAGCAGGGCCTCTTTGACGGCTATTTGTTCTTCCAGCTCAGATATCTCTTTTTCAATCTTTTCCACTGCGTTGCGTAGTTTGCGCTGCTCTCGCTCGCGGTCTTTGCTTTGCTCGTAGCTCATGCGCCCTTGCTTCTTGGTTTCGGTGGGGACTGCCACAGGGCGGACAGCGGCTGCCTGTCGTTCATTTAGGCGCTCCACAAACTCAAAGATGTCGCCTTTGAACTCATGGACTGCACCGTCACGGAACTCGTAAAGTTCGTCGGTTAACCCCTGCAGGAAGTCGCGGTCGTGCGACACTACAATCAGTGTCCCAGTATATTGTAGCAGGGCGTTCTTCAAGATGTCCTTCGAGTCCATATCTAAGTGGTTTGTCGGCTCGTCCAGCACCAACAGGTTCGATGGGGTGAGCAGCAACTTGGCGAGAGCCAGTCGAGCCTTCTCACCGCCCGACAGCACCTTCACCTTTTTCTCGCAGTCCTCGCTGTCAAACAAGAAACTGCCTAGTATGTTGCGAATCTTGGGTCGGATGTCGCCCACAGCGATATCGTCGATGGTCTGGAATACAGTTCGCTCGCCGTCGAGCATGGCAGCCTGGTTCTGAGCATAGTAGCCCACCTGTACGTTGGCACCCAGACGGAAGGTGCCTGTGTAGTCTTGAATGTCGCCTACAATGATTTTTGCCATGGTGCTTTTCCCCTCGCCGTTCTTGCCCACAAAGGCGATGCGCCGACCCGAGGTAATCAACATGTCTACTCCGGCAAAAACCCGTAAATTGCCATAGGCTTTGCCTAGGCCTTGTGTCTCCACCACAATCTTACCACTGTGGGGGGCGGGCTGGAAACGAAAGTGGATGCTCTCCGTACTCACTTCGTCCAGTTGCACCATCTCCATCTTCTCCAGCATCTTCACCCTCGACTGTACCTGCTTGGCCTTTGTGGCCTTATAGCGGAAACGCTCAATAAACGCCTCTATCTGTGCTACCTGTCGCTGTTGGGCGGTCAGCTGTGCCATCTGCGATGCTCGGCGTTCTTGCATCTGCACCACATATTCCGAGTAGGGACAGCGGTAATCGTAGATGCGACCAGCGGTAATTTCGATGGTGCGATTAGTGATATTGTCCAAGAAGGTGCGGTCGTGCGATACCAGTACCACGGCTCCAGCGTAGCCTTGCAGGAAATTCTCCAACCATTGTATCGACTCTATGTCCAAGTGGTTGGTGGGTTCGTCGAGCAGCAGGAAGTCGGGCTGACGGAGCAGCAGCTTGGCTAATTCTACGCGCATTTGCCAGCCACCACTGAATTCGGTCAGCATCCTGCCAAAGTCGCTGTGCTTAAAACCCAAACCCAGCAGCACCTTCTCGGTTAGTTCTTGTCGGCTGTCGGCTCCCAGCAGCGACACCTGTTCTGTCACCTCGTTGTGGCGGTTCATCAGGCGGGTGTACTCGGCCGACTCATAATCGGTGCGTTCGGCCATTTCTTCAGCAAGCCGTTGTTGCAATGCCAGCAACTCGTCGATACGGCTGAAAGCCGTCATGGCTTCATCGAGCACCGTGCGCCTAGCGTCAGGGACCATCTCTTGCGGCAGGTAGCCCACCTCTTGTCCCGAGGCTATGACCAGAGTGCCTGTCTCTGGCTGCTGCCAGCCGCAGAGGATTTTCAGCAAAGTCGACTTGCCCGCCCCGTTTTTGCCCACTAGGCCGATGCGGTCGCGGTCGCCGATATTGAAAGTCACATTCTCAAAAAGGTTGGTGCCAGTAAACTGCACCGATAGGTTATTGATGGCAAGCATAGGATAGTTGTTCTGGTTTTTCTAGTATGGCTAGTGATACTAGCAGTACTAGTTACTCTAGCCATACTAGTCTTCTCTAGTCAAAAAAAAGGCTGCCCGTCAGGCAGCCCTTTTTCTTAGCTGTTGCAGCCCTTACTGCAGGTCGAAGTTGACGGGCAGGTTGAACTGGGTACGTACAGGTTTGCCGCGCTGTTTGCCGGGCTTCCACTTGGGCATCGACTTCACGACGCGCACAGCTTC
>CAMYZD010000013.1 GCA_947303735.1 uncultured Bacteroidales bacterium
TTGCTTGTACGGTGTTATTAATGGTCACACCTCTTCGAGGTGATTTATAGAAGTCCCCTTTTGACTGTTTATCCCAAATCGGTCATTAGGGTTTATGGCAGATTAGTATTTGTTTCGAGCAGATTGGCCGCATCGCTGGCGAAGGCGTAGCGGGCTACGGCGAGACAGGGATGTGGACAAGATGCCGAAAGAAATGCTGATATGGCATAAACAGACCTTAAAAAGCGAGAAAGGATATAAAAGTCGGTCTAATGACCGATTTGGGTTTATGCCATATCAGTAATTTCTTTCCTGTCATAAACCCTTATGACCTATTTGGGGTAACAGAAAAAGAGAAGTCCCCGACACAGTAGTGTGGCGGGGACTTCTAATTTATAAGGTATCGTGAGATGGTTTATTGGACAGTGAATTTCACAGCCTCACCATTGAGACGGTAGATGTAGGTGCCAGGGGTGTAATCTTTGAGGTTGAGGCGGTATTCGTGAGTGCCAGCGGGGATGACTATGTTCTCAATCAGCTTGCCGTCGATGCTGAAGACAGAGAGGTAGGCGTTGAGCGACATGTCGACAGGGATCATCATGTGGTCGGTGGCAGGGTTGGGGTATGCGGGAGTGGAGGAGAAGGAGGTGTTCTCTTCGATGCCCACGGGATCCTGTTTGGGGAAGATATTGTAGACCATTCCGTGTCTGTCGGTGAAGCTATATCCGCCTGCATAGCCGATGGCAGATGAAGGAGCAAGAGTGAAGAAACCGTCGGAACCACCTTCCCATCCCCAGCGGATGTAGAACATGGTCTGGCTGGAGGCAGAAGAACCGGCAATAACGAAGGCGTGACCAGCAGCGTCGGAACCATGTCCGGGGTCGGGGTCGGAGGCGCTATAGTAAACCGGGCGGGAGTTGGAGTCGATTTCGGTGTGGAGGATTTTCAGCCATTGGGCATCGCTGTAGTTTGCACGGAGGATGTATTTGGCATCTTCAGAGTATTTGAACCAGTTATAGAAGGCTGAGGGGACGTCTTGCGAGAAGGCACCGCTGCCATCAATGCCCCAGCCCATCTTGACGGTAACACCGCAGGCAAAACTGAGTTTGCCGCAGGCGCGTTTGTTGTTCCATGCGCTTCCATAATTAATCTGGTTGGGCATGCTGTCAAAGATGAACTTGTTGGAGTCGACGAGGAATTTGTAGCGGATGGTCTGGTCGTTCCAAGATGTGGTAGCAGTAGAGCTACGATCGTTACCGCCTTTGAGGGGATATTTCCAGTAGTGGATAATCATTGACATAGCGGTAGCGACGCAACCAACCAAACAAGGCTTGCCACCAATCTGGGGGCAGAAGATGTTGTAGGAAGGACGGTCGGGGTCACCTTGTCCCCATTTGGCCTTGACGAGCACGGCTTTGCTGGAGAGGTCGCAGGTGAAGGTCTGGTCAATAAGTTCGTCCCATTTGGCTTTTACTTCAGCGGTCTGGGTGGCGTTGAATGTCTGGTCTTGGCTAATGAGTTTGGCATAACTCTCCAGCATGTAGCGGCAGGAGGGATTGAGGTTGTCGAGGCGGCCTTCGGGTGAATAGGCGAGGACTGGATCGGTAGTGTTGGATGCAGAGACCACGACAAATCCGTTGTCGGCCACGTTGAAAGCGTAGAGGGCAGGAATGCATAGTGTGGGGTTGTCGAATTGCTGGACGAGTTCCAGTTTGTCGGCATTGACAGGAGCTTTGGTACCCGTTGCGACATTGAAGTAGTAGGCACCGATCTGTTTGGCAGTAAGAAGGTCTACATTGTCAGCATTGACATAACCAGCGAACAGCATGGAAGCCATGATGACAAGAGATACAAACTTGGTTTTCATAAGTTTAAATTGAATATTATTGTATAACGTATATTTATTTTCAAAAGGCAAAAATACAACTTTTTTTTGTATAAGGATAAAAATAAGTATAAGGTTTACTATTTTTTATGATAGTTGAGTGTTTTAGGCGGGGACAAGGAGGTAGAATACGGCGATGCCTAGGTAGTTGCCAAGCATATAGCCGAGCAGCCCTATCGTGATGCCCAGCACGATGACTTCCTTGTTGTTGAGCAAGGCTGCGACTAGAGGCACAAAAGGCGGGGAGTTGATGAGTGCCACCGAAGTGGTGAGAGTGGTGTCGCCATCGAGTTTTAGCAACTTGGAAAAAAGGATTTGCAGTATCAGAGAGCCGAAGATGACAAAGAGTATGTACCAGAGGATATTCAGGCTACCTGCAAGGTTCATCTGACGTATGTCACAGGCATTGGCAATAGTGAAACAAAAGAGGTAGACGAAATAGAGGCCGAGCGTGAAGGAGGTGGGTTGGCGGTCGTGTTGCCGAGCGTCGAGGTTCACTCTGCGTACGATAGGCAGGAAGGTCGCCGCGATAGAAAGAGTAGTAAGGATGAGGATAAGCAGAGGGGTGGAGAGGTGGTCGGGGAAGAGAGTGGAAAGTAGATAGGAGGCAACGGCGATGACAAGTGCCAGAAGAGGGCTGAGGAAGTGGCGTTGGAAACAGTTGGGTGATGGGCTGTCGGAAACTGGGGAGGAAGGGGCAGGAGGAGTTGTAGTGTCGCTGCCCAGCAGGCGGCGGAAAAAGGGACGACCGAAACAGATGACAAATACGAGGTAAAGGCCGGTGATGATGAGGTCGTATGAGGTGACATAGAGGTAGGTGCTGGGGTCCATCCCCACGCCTTGGGCTATGGCTCCCATGTTTGGGATGCCGCCGGTGTAGATGCCTACGGCCACGGCACAGACCTGGGCAAAGGTGCGGGGGTCACTGGTGCCACGGAAGAGGAAGAACCCTGCTATGGTGACGAGCAACACCGCCACAAGGCCGCTAAGGAAGGCTTTGATGGCTTTGCCCGTAGACCACTGCGAGAGGCTGCAGGCTATGAGCATGAGAGGAATGGCGAGTGGGATGCAGATATTGCCCACCATGTTGTTGAGGTTGAGCAATTGGCTGTTGTGGAGCCACGAAGTGAGGTTGGCTACCAAAAGACCAATCACGTAGAGCATAGCCATAGGGCTGACCTTGTCTATCCAGCTCCAGCGACGGGCCAGGAGCATGACGAGGGCAGGCGTGCCAAAGAGGTATATCAGATAGGGTACTATAAGGATGATTGTTTGAATGTTTGATTTTATCAAATTGAGAATGGAGAACTCATTAAATTGAAAATTAAGAATTTAGCTGCCGCATAAATATTAAACACTAAACTCTAAACTTGATACAACTCTAAACTATCAACTTTAAACTTTATAACGCGTCAGCCAAATTTTAATTTTCGCTCTTATGCTATATCTGACTGATATTTCAACAGCCTCGAAAAGGCTGAATTTCAATAACCCCATACAAGAAACCGATAGGTTTCGTAGTGTGGGGTCAGGGATAGCCTTACTACTCAGCGTCCCGAAGGGACGCGACATTGAGACAGTTTGGCAAAATTCAGTCATTTGTTATATTAGAGCGTCAATTCTTAATTTTTAATTTGATTCATCGCTTCCAACTCCTCTTTTAGGAATTGCCCAGTGTAGTTGTCGGGCTGCCGGGCCAAGTCTTCGGGAGTCCCTTGGAACATGATCTGACCGCCACGCCGACCGCCTTCTGGCCCCATGTCGATAATCCAGTCAGCCACCTTGATGACATCCATGTTGTGTTCGATAACGAGGACGCTGTTGCCACGGTCTACCAGCCGCTGGAGTACTTCGAGGAGTACGCGGATGTCTTCGAAATGGAGACCTGTGGTGGGCTCGTCGAGGATGTAGAGCGTGTTGCCCGTCTCGGGGCGTGCCAATTCTGTGGCGAGTTTGATGCGCTGGGCCTCGCCTCCACTGAGAGTGGTAGACTGCTGCCCTAGTGTGATATAGCCTAGGCCCACCTCTTGTAGGGTCTTTAGTTTGCGGTGCAGTTTAGGGTACGATTCAAAGAAAGTGACTGCCTCGTTGATGGTCATATCAAGCACGTCGGCGATACTCTTTCCCTTATATCTTATTTCTAGGGTTTCCCGATTGTAACGCTTGCCGTTACACACCTCGCAGTTGACGTAGACATCGGGCAGGAAGTTCATCTCGATGGTGCGGACGCCAGCTCCCTTGCAGTGTTCACAGCGGCCGCCGCTCACGTTGAACGAGAAGCGCCCAGGCTTGTAGCCTCGGATGCGGGCGCTGGGCAGCTGGGTGAAGAGCGTGCGTATCTCGTCGAAAACGCCCACATAGGTGGCAGGGTTGCTACGTGGTGTGCGTCCGATAGGGGATTGGTCGATTTCTATGACCTTGTCGATGTGCTCGATGCCTGTGATAGACTCGTAGGGGAGGGGCTCTTTCTGTGAGTGATAGAAATGATTGTTGAGTATGGGATGCAGGGTCTCGTTGATAAGGCTTGACTTACCGCTGCCGCTTACACCCGTGATGCAGACGAATCGACGCAGGGGAAGGTCGAAAGTGACGTTTTTCAGGTTGTTGCCTGTAGCTCCGGTGATGACAATATGGTCGCAACCTTTCATCGAACGGCGCTCGGGTAGAGCGATGTCCTTGATACGGTTAAGGTAGTCGAGGGTGAGGGTATGCTGCTTGGCGCTGACTAGCTGTTTGTGAGAACCTTGGAAGATAATCTTTCCTCCATGTACGCCAGCTCCGGGACCTATGTCCACCACATGGTCGGCATTCATTATCATATCGCGGTCGTGCTCCACCACGATGACGCTGTTGCCTAGGTCTCTCAGCTCTTGCAGGGCGTGGATGAGGCGGCGATTGTCTCGTTGATGAAGGCCGATGCTGGGTTCGTCTAGGATATAGAGCACGTTGACTAGGCGGGCTCCAATCTGTGTGGCAAGGCGGATGCGTTGCGACTCGCCACCCGAGAGGCTGCTGCTGTTGCGGTTCAGCGAGAGATAGCCGACGCCGACATCAATCATAAACTGCGTGCGGTTGAGTATCTCGCGCAATATCTCGTGAGCCACGGTGCGCTGCTGTCCGTCCAGGCGCTCTTCAAGGTGTGAAAGCCGTTCATATAGCTCGGTGAGGTCCAGTTGTGCCATCTCGCCTATATGCATGCCGTCGATTTTAAAGGCTAGGCTCTCGGGCTTGAGGCGGTAGCCGTGGCATTCGGGGCAGGGGATGGTGTTCATAAAGCCTTGCGCCCACTTCTGCAGGGCGGCCGAACTCTCGTCGTTGGCCATCTGCATGATATAGTTGACGATACCTTGGAAGCTGACCCCATGGTTCATCTCGTAGGCGTCTTCCATGCCGGTGAAGTCGCTGGTGCCGTATAGGATGGTGTTCATGGCATCCTCCGAGAACGACTCTACGGGGTCGTCGATGGTGAAGTGGTAGTAGGCACCCAGATTCTCAAGTTTGCGGTAGAGATAGTTGGTGGGGCTATATTTTCCCAGCACCTCGAAAGCTCCTTGGCGGATACTCTTCGTGGGGTCGGGTATGAGCTTGGTGATGTCGAGTTGGGCTATCTGTCCCAGACCGTTACATTTTGGACAAGCGCCATAGGGTGAGTTGAACGAGAAGGTGTTAGGCTCGGGTTCGGGATAAGAGAGGCCTGTGGCGGGGTCCATCAACAGGCGGCTATAGTAGGCAGGCTTGGGCTTGGGTGAAGGAATAGGTGAGGGAGGCTGGTGCTCCAATATCATCAGCACGCCCTTGCCCTGCTTGAATGCCGTGCGTACGGCTTCTTTCATTCGGTCGGCATTCTTGCCCACACGTACGCGGTCAATCACCAGTTCGATGTCGTGGGTCTTGTAGCGGTCTACCTGCATATTGTAAGTCAGTTCGCGTATCTCGCCGTCCACCCTCACGCGCAGGAATCCTTTTTTTGCTATTTGGGTAAAAAGTTCGCGGTAGTGTCCCTTGCGCGCCTTCACCAACGGGGCGAGAATCACGATGTCCTTGCCGTCGTATTGGTGATTGATGAGGTCAAGGATTTGCTCCTCGCTGTACTTCACCATCTTCTCGCCACTGACGTGTGAGTAGGCTGTGCCTACCCTGGCATACAGCAGACGCACAAAGTCGTATATCTCTGTCACCGTCCCCACCGTGGAACGGGGGTTCTTGTTGGTGGTCTTTTGCTCGATAGAGATGACAGGGCTGAGGCCGTTGATGCTGTCCACGTCGGGGCGCTCTATGTTGCCAATAAAGTGGCGGGCATAGGCCGAGAAGGTCTCCATATAGCGGCGTTGTCCCTCGGCATGGAGGGTGTCGAACGCCAAGCTCGACTTCCCGCTGCCACTCAGCCCGGTGAATACCACCAACTGGTTTCGTGGGATGTCGATATCGATGTTTTGAAGGTTGTGTTCGCGAGCCCCTAGTATTTCTATCTTAGCCATTGTAGTGCCATGTTTCTCAGATTCTAGTAAGTAGACGGGTGTCCTTGTGACCCTTGGTCAGGGTTTTCTGCAGGGTACCGTTTTCTATGGGGAGGTATAGGGTGTAGCTCTTATTGGCTTTGTTCTTCAAGTTGTCGGTCTGAATCCAGGGATTCAGGTCGCGCAGCATCTTGTAGGTCGTCCCGTTGTTCTTGGCAAACTTGTAGAGGTCTACGTTCTGTCCCGAGAGGGTGACGCTGCGGGTGGGTATAGGGGCATAGAGGTCGCACTGGCGCAGATAATAGCCAAACTGTTGTGGATGCTGCATGATGAGTTTCATCGCCAGCAGGCGATACACATAGCGGCCAGTCTCGGAGTTAAGTTTCAGGTCAAAGTAGTTGTTAGTACCCTGGGCATCCATTCTGCGTGCCAGCCCGTTTTCACCGCAGTTGTAGGCCGCTGCCGCTGCCGACCAGCTGTGGAAACGGTTATACAGGCTGCGGAGATATTTACAGGCGACTTCGGTCGAAGCCTCTATGTCGTTTCGCATGTCTATCTCGTCATTCACCGTGAGACCGTATTTGTTGCCTGTGCTTGGGATAAACTGCCAGAATCCTTGCGCCTTGGCAGGCGAGGTAGCGTTGGTGAGTCCACTCTCTATGACGCACAGGTATTTCAAGTCGCTGGGAATGTTATTGCGCTTGAGGATAGGCTCGATGATGGGGAAGTAGCGGTTGGCACGCTTGAAGTACAGTAGCGTGCTCGACTGCCTATACATATTAATAATAAGTTCGTTGTCCAGTCCTTCGCGTACATAGTAGTTCTCCAGCGGCACGCGTTCTCCGGCAAAGGTCATCGTGTCGGGAATCACGGGGGCGTACACTCGGTAGTTGGCCATGATGGCACGTTGCTGGATGGTTTCGCTATCCTCCTTCTGCGTGGCGAAGATAAACACCTCGCCCGCTATGGCAAGCGACGACAACACAATAGCTATGATAGACAGTCTTTTCAACGTTATACTTGGATTATATGTGAGGTATCCAGTTCCTAGTTCTTAGTTCTTAATTACCTAGACAGTGCCTGATGATTTCTTCTGCCACTTCGCTTTTCGGCAGTAGGGGAGTGGTGTGCTTCTGTCCGTCGCGGCCGATGATGGTCACTCGGTTGGTGTCCACCCCAAAGCCTGCGCCCTTGTCGCGTAACGAGTTGAGCACAATATAGTCCAGATGTTTCCGCTCCAATTTGCGCTGGGCATTCTCCAACTCGTTATCTGTTTCCAGGGCAAAGCCTATCAGCCGTTGGCCTTCCTGCTTCATCTGCGAGAGGGTGGCCAAGATGTCGGGGTTCTGCACTAGGTGGATGGTCATGCCCTCGTCGCCCTGCTTCTTCAATTTGTGGTCGGCGGCATGCTCTGGGCGATAGTCCGCCACGGCGGCAGACAGAATGGCGGCTTCGCAGTGGGGAAACACTTCGGTGGCGGCAGCCAGCATCTCGCGGGCGCTCTCTATGTCGTGGCGATGTATGAGGGGATGGTTGCACTTCAGCGCGGTAGGTCCTGCCACCAGTTCTACCTCTATTCCGTGGGCAGCCAGTTTCTCGGCCAAGGCAAATCCCATCTTGCCCGACGAGAAGTTGCCTATAAACCGTACGGTGTCGATGCGTTCGTAGGTAGGACCTGCGGTCACGAGAACCCTCTTGAATTGAGGATTGAGAATTGAGGATTGAGAATTGGCTTCCGCACTTAGACGATTTTCAATTTTCAATTTTACATTTTCAATTTCCTCAAAAATCTCCTCGGGCTCAGCCATGCGTCCTTTGCCTGTGGTGCCACAGGCCAATTCGCCCACGGCAGGCTCCACAAAGTTCACTCCTACCGAGCGCAGATAGGCTATGTTGCGCTGCACGGCGAGGTTCTCCCACATCTGGGTGTTCATGGCTGGGGCCATGAGGATGGGCTTGGTCGAGAACGACAGCAGCAGTGTGCTCAGCGCGTCGTCGCCGAGGCCCGATGCCATTTTGCCGATGATATTGGCCGTGGCAGGTGCTACCACCAGCATGTCGCCCCACTCCTTCAGTGCGATATGCTCTGTTGAGTAGTCGTTGCTGGGGGCAAAGAGGTCGGAGTACAGCCGGTTGCCCGACACCGTCTCCAGCGTCACGCGGGTCACAAATTCCAGCGCGTGGTCGGTGGCGACACACCTCACCTCGTGCCCTGCTTGGCGCAGCAGGCGCACCAGCATCGGTGACTTGTAGGCAGCTATGCCACCCGTTATGCCCACTATGATTTTCATCTCTTTACGAAAAGGGGAAATGCAAAACGATTACTTGTTGCCTTCGCCAATCACCTCATTCTCCCATTGCTCCATGCGTTGCTGCTCGGGGTCCTCCTTGGCGGGGTTGCGGTAGTAGAGCTTTCCCTCCAAGTATTCCTCGGTAGCAGTCAGCACGGGCTTGGGCATCCGCTCGAAGCGACGCACCACCTCAATCTGCTCGCGGTTCTCGTAGTACTCGTCCATCGCGTCGTTGGTGCTGGCAAACTCCTCTATCTTCTTGTGCAGTTCGCGCTTCTCGTCGGCGGCTATCTGGTTGGCGCGCTTTGTCAGAATCGCCACTGTCTCGTAGATATTGCCCGTCATCTCGCTGAAGAGAGCCGTGTTGCGGGTGATGGTCGTGTTGATTACTTTCTTTTTGTTATCTTCCATATTATTTTTGATATTTTTGATTCTGAGTTTTTTTATGTCTGAGTTTTTTTATGAATGAACAATGAATGGTGACACGAAACTGTTCGTTTCACAGGTTATTGTTTTTTCTCCAGCTTAGCCAGAGCGGCCTTGGCCTTGGTATAATACTCCTGGGCTTGGGCTAGGTATTTCGAGTCGTGGAACGAGGTGGAGAATCGGTCGAAATCGTTAACTACCTGCTGCAACCGCTCTCTCATCTTCCCCTCCTGGCTGTTGATGCCGTATTCGTAGCCGCTGGCCAGCATGTAGAACATGGCCTGTTCGCGGTAGGGCGAATCGGGGTAATTATTCAAGAAGGTTTGTAGCGACACATAGGCCGAGTTGTAGCTCTCCACTCGATAATAGCCGTAGGCCAACTCATAATCCTTGCGCATCAGTTTGTTCCTCAGCTCGTCGAGTTGGGCGTTGATGTCGGGAATATGCACACTTGTGGGATAGCGGTCCACAAAGCTCTCATATTCTTGGATGGCCTCTTTCGTCTGCTTTTGGTCGAGATAGTAGGCGGGCGACTCGTGATATTTGCATTCCGCTGCCAAGAACAATGCCTCTTCGGCCCGTTCGCTGTAAGGAAAACGCTTGAAGAAGTTCTTAAACTGGTAGCCTGCAGAGTAGTAATCCTTCTCTGCCATCAGCGACTGTGCATAGTACCACGATATGTTCTCGGCGTTCTCTTTCCCGTGGTAGTGCATAATCAGATTTTCGAACAGTTGGATGGCCTTTGTATAGTTCTTGTTCTCGTAATACTTGACGGCAGCATTATACTTTGCGTCAAAATCATTACTGCTGACCAACTTGTTAAAGCCGTCACAACCTACTAGCAATGCGATAAATAGGAGGTAAACTCCCAATCTTGAAAACCATTTCATAGCCTGCAAAAATACGCTTTTTTTTTCAATTAGTGTTTTTTTATTTATTATATGAATCAAAATGTCTCTATCTTTGGCGTTCAAGAAGGCTTGTGGCGAACCAAAGGAAATCACCTGTTCCCCGATCACCACATACAATACGCCCGTGAAGGAGTTGGTGCAGTCGGGGTTGTTAGTGGGAGGAAGATTGGTTGTACCTTGGTGGGTTGTGGCATCGTCTCCCGAAGCGAACTTACAGCGAACCTACAGCGAACCTTCTCTGGGGGTACCTCTTTTCTCCGTAGTTAAGGATAAAGTTGTATCTTTGCAAAATGATACAATTCGATAGTGCCTATAGTATCTATAGTCACTATAGGAATTATAAAATAGGTTGATTAACAAAAAATTACCACCATGTCAAGCAGCCAATTCCAAGTCCTCAAGCGGCAGAAGCCTTGGCGCGATGCCTACTACTACCAGAAAGCGGAGACTCTTTACCAGATGACCTTCGTCTTCTGCCAGCGCTTCCTGCCGGTGCACGTCGACCGCACTGTCGACCAGATGGTGCAGGCAGCGCGCTCGGGTAAGAAGAACATCGTTGAGGGTACTGAGGACGGCACCACCTCCACCGAGATGCACATCAAGTTGCTCAACGTTGCGCGTGCCATTTAGCAGGAATTGCGCGAAGACTACCTCGATTACCTCATCTCGCGGCAGCTCCCTCTTTGGAATGCCACCCATCCACGCTACCACCAGATGTAGACTTTCTGCAAAGCCCATAACCGGCTGGAGGAGTACAATCCCTACCTCGAAAAATGGAACGACGAGGAGATGGCAAACATAGCCCTCACCCTCTGCCACATGACTGATGCCATGCTCAACCACCATTTGAAAAATCTCGAAAAAGAATTTGTGGAGCAGGGCGGAATCAAAGAGCGCATGTATGCTGCCCGCACCGGCTACCGCCAGCACCAAGATGCCGAACTTGCCTCCCTCCGCGCCGACAACACCCGCCTGAAAGCCGACAACGCAGCTCTGCAAGCCGAGCTCACCCGCCTCCGCGACCTCTTAGCCCAATATGGGCTCAAACTATAGATTTTATAGTGACTATAGTGACTATAGGTACTATAGTGCGTATAGGATGAAAATAGGCTGAAAAAATGATTTAACCTTGATGACTGATAGTGGTTTTGCATTTTTGATGTTTGCTAATCCAATTTTTATTCGTATCTTTGCTTTTTATAAACTAGGACAAAGTATGGACACTATCATCATCTTAGATTTTGGTTCTCAATACACTCAGCTGATAGCCCGTAAGATTAGAGAATTGAATATTTATTGCGAAATACACCCTTATAATAAGATTCCGAATCTTACTGAGGAGGTGAAGGGTGTGGTTTTCTCAGGCAGTCCCTATAGCTGCAATGCTGTCGATGCGCCTATCCCCGATATGAAGGACATAAAGGGTAAACTGCCCCTGTTGGCCGTGTGTTATGGGGCGCAGTATTTGGCAAAGTATGGTGGCGGCAGCGTTCAGCAGTCGGCTACACGCGAGTATGGCCGCGCCAACCTGCAGTATGTGGACAGTAGTAGTACCCTGATGAAGGGGGTGCCGGTGGGCAGTCAGGTGTGGATGAGCCACGGCGACACGATAGAGCGCCTGCCCGAGGGCTACCATGTGATATGCTCGACCAGCACGGTGAAGAATGCCGGATATAAGATTGAGGGAGAAGAGACCTACGCCATAC
Organism: uncultured Bacteroidales bacterium; assembly: GCA_947303735.1. Taxonomy (GTDB): domain Bacteria; phylum Bacteroidota; class Bacteroidia; order Bacteroidales; family P3; genus Colimorpha. The sequence goes on from CAMYZD010000013.1 coordinate 11,656, forward strand.
AGTTTCATCCCGAGGTACACCACTCGGTGGACGGGCTGACGCTGTTGCGCAACTTTGTTGTAGACATCTGCGGATGTGACCAGTCATGGACTCCCGAGTCGTTTATCGAGACTACTGTGGCAGAATTGCGTCAGAAGGTGGGCAGCGACAAGGTGGTGCTGGGCCTGTCGGGCGGCGTGGATTCGACCGTGGCGGCTGTGCTGCTCAACCGAGCCATCGGTCATCAGCTGCACTGTATCTTTGTGGACAACGGCCTGCTGCGTAAGAACGAGTTTGAGGGTGTGCTGGAGTCGTATCGCTACATGGGGTTGAACGTGAAGGGTGTGGATGCGAAGGAACGGTTCTACAGTGTGTTGGCCGGTGTGACCGACCCTGAGAAGAAACGCAAGGCGATAGGCAAGACCTTTATCGATGTGTTTGATGCCGAGGCAAAGATGATTACCGATGCTAAGTGGTTGGGACAGGGTACTATATACCCTGACGTGATAGAGTCGAGTTCGGTCAAGGGACCATCGCAGACTATCAAGAGCCATCACAATGTGGGTGGACTGCCCGACTATATGAAACTGCAGTTGGTGGAGCCGTTGCGGAGCCTGTTTAAAGATGAGGTGCGTCGTGTAGGCCGTCAGTTGGGCATCAAGCAGGAATTGATAGGAAGACACCCCTTCCCGGGCCCCGGTCTGGCCATTCGCATTTTGAGCGATGTGACACCCGAGAAGGTGAGGATATTGCAAGAGGTGGACGATATCTTTGTGCAGGGATTGAGAGACAACGACCTGTATGACAAAGTGTGGCAGGCAGGCTGCATGTTGCTGCCAGTGCAGAGCGTGGGCGTGATGGGGGATGAGCGCACATATGAAAGTGTGGTCGCCCTGAGAGCGGTGGAGAGCGTGGACGGCATGACCGCCGACTGGTGCCATCTGCCTTACGACTTCCTTGCCCGCGTGTCGAACGACATTATCAATAAGGTGAAGGGAGTGAATCGAGTGGTCTACGACATCAGCTCCAAGCCCCCAGCAACTATTGAGTGGGAGTAGGGAGAAAGTAAGAAATAAGAGTTAAAAACAAAGAGAGGTGATTAGTGAGAGGTGGTAATTTAAAAACGATAATAATGAAACAACACCATCTGAGAATTGACAGTCGAATGTTGAAGATGCTGCTCTTTGTGGGCATGTTTTTCAATTTTCAATTTTCAATTATCAATTCAACAAAGGCTCAAATGCCTGGGGGAACACCAGTGCAGGTGTCACACAAGACACAGCTACTGAATGGGAAACGCTACTTTGTACATGTCGTGGAGCAGGGACAGACGGTGTATGCCATCTCGAGAGCCTACGGGTTGAAAGAGGTGGAGGCCGTGACGAAGAAGGATATCCACTTCCTGCAGATAGGCGACACAGTGTGGCTGCCTTGTAAGGGGCAGAAGCTGTCGGACGGAACTGTGGCTCCGAAAGCTACCGACACCCGCGTGACAGCTAGGGAGGACGACCCAAACGCAAAGCAAACATCGGACAAAACCTCCTCAACTGCTAATCAGGAGATGGGTGCCACTGCAACCATCAGACCCCGAGTGAATCCGCAGAGTATCGTAGTGTCTCTGATGATGCCGTTGAACCTTAGCCAGATGGATAAGATTTCGACCTCGAAGTTCGATGTGGAGCAGCGAGGGAAAATCAACTATAAGAGTCTGGAGTTTATCCAGTTCTATGAAGGAATGCTTTTGGGGTTGGAACGGCTGGAGAAGATGGGCTACAATGTGACGCTGAACGTGGTGGATGTGGAAGGGACGAGCGATGAGGCGGTGGAGCAGGCGTTCCGTAGTCATAACGTGGCGCAGTCGGACCTGCTGATTGCCATGCTTACCCGACAACCCTTTGAGAAGGCGGCTGCCTTGGCACGCGAGGCTCAGCTCTTCATAGTCAACCCTGTGTCGGACAGAGCGGAAATCGTGGCTGGAAACCCGTATGTGTTTAAGTGCCAGCCATCGGCCGAAGCCATGGCACGCACGGCGGTGCGGGTGATACATCGTACGCTGCCCAACATGCCTGTGTTTGTGGTGCACTCGGGAGCCAAGGCCGAACAGGTTGCCCTAAATGCGCTCACGTCCGAAATGGACCGCTATGATGATATGAAGTATACTCTGGTGGACTGGGCTAAGTCGAGCCAGTTGACCACGATGTTGAAAGGCAGTGGGCAGTCGGTGGTGGTGAGCCTTTACCAGCAGGACAAGTCGAAGAACCGAATTTATTCATCGCAGTTGCTCAACAAATTGTCGGCTTTTAAGAGTCGGACACCCTATTTGGTGACCTTTGAGGATTGGGCAGCGATGTACAACGATGTGGATTTCTCCCAACTGCAGAATTTGAACTACCATACCTTCTATGCCGACTGGGATATGTCGAATCCCCAGCACAAGGCGTTTGTGGACCTTTTCCGTGAAAGGTATCGCACCGAGCCTACCAGCACCTATGCCGGCATGGCAAATGATATCATACTCTACTTTGTGTGTGGCATTCACCAGAAGGGGACCGACTTCTTCAAATCCCCAGCTATTGTGTTGCCGCAAGGAGTACTTTACCCATTGTCGTTCTCGCAAAGTCGGGGCGATAATGGATTTGAGAATCAGCAAGCTTTGCTGTATCGTATGACAGATTATCGCTTTGTGCCTATACCATGAAGCAGACCACGATAAAGAAAGAATTCCGAGTAACGGGATTGGGGTTGCACACCGGACGGACGGTGACCGTGACCGTATGCCCCGCGCCGCCCGACTTTGGAATTGCTTTCCGCCGTACAGACCGTTTCAATATCGTGACCCAGCCAGCCTTGGCAACAAATGTCAGTGAGACCGTGCGAGGCACCACGATAGGAACCGGCAGGCACAGCATAGCCACTATAGAGCACTTGATGTCGGCTCTTCACGGCTGCCAGCTGGACAATGTGTTGGTAGAGTTGGATGGGGGAGAAGTGCCAATTTTGGATGGGTCGGCCCGCCCGTGGCTCCTTCAGATTACCCGAGTGGGCATAATAGAACAGGATGCCGAACGGAGAGTCTTCGCTTTCGAGGAGAAGTTACATTTTGAGTATGAGCCTACGGGATCGGTATACGATGTGGCGCCAGCGGAGTATTTCTCGGTCGACTGCGAGATTGATTTCGCCAACAGTGTGATAGGACGTCAGAGCGCTCATATTGACGACTTGACACAATATGCAGCCGGCATTGCCCCCTGTCGCACGTTTGTGTTTCTTCACGAGATAGAACCTTTATTGCATCTCAACCTTATCAAGGGAGGGAGTTTGGATAATGCTTTGGTTTATGTGAACAAAGAATTGAGCAGTCGACAACTACGTAGGTTGGGAAGGACATTTCATAAAGACCCTTCACAGTTTAGGGTGCATGACGGAGTGCTGAATACTACCGACCCCTATTATGCCAATGAACCAGCCCGACACAAGCTGCTTGACTTTGTAGGGGATGTGAGGCTGGTGGGGATGCCGATGCAAGGGCATTTCACGATATACAAACCCGGCCATAAGGCGAATGCCGCCTTTAGCAAATATTTAATTGACTATATTCATCAAAAACCAATAAAATGATACTGAACGATGTGAACCCCAACGCCAAGATAGGCAAGGATGTGAAGATAGGCAACTTTACAACTATCTGTGATGATGTGGAGATAGGCGACGGGACGATAATTGAACCCAATGTAATTATCTATCCGGGTGCCCGAATAGGTAAGAAGTGCCATATTTTCCCAGGGTCGGTGATTTCCGCGATCCCACAGGACTTGAAGTTTGCCGGGGAGTATTCGACGTGTGAGATAGGTGACGAGAACGTTATCAGGGAGTGTTGTACACTCAACCGCGGCACGGCTGCTTCAGGACGCACGGTGATAGGAAATAATAATCTTATCATGGCCTATTCGCATATAGCCCACGACTGTGTGGTGGGCGATAGATGCGTTTTTGCCAACAATGCCACCCTGGCGGGGCATGTGATTGTGGGCGACTATGTGATATTGGGAGGCAAGACTGCCTGCCTGCAGTTTATCCACATCGGGTCGCATGTCATAACGGCTGGGGGCTCGTTGGTGGACAAGGATATCCCCCCGTTTGTGAAGGCAGCACGCTATCCTATTTCCTATGCCGGAGTAAATTCACTTGGACTGCAGCGGCGTGGTTTCAGCCGTGAGAGTATCAACAATATCACCGACATCTACCGCTACGTATTCTTGAAAGGTTTGACCATCAGCCATGCAGTCGAGCTAATCAAGGAACAGTATGGTCATACGGACGAAGGGAAGCAGGTGCTTGGCTTTATTGGCAATGCCAATACTGGTTTGATGAAGGGATATACCTTTGTGAAGAGAAAGTGAACTGAGACTTGAGAACGCTTTTTTCACAGGTCATAAATACGAAGAATTTAAAACTCATATATATTATGAAGAAGTTATTGATAGTATTAGGATTAGTTGCGATGATTGTCGTGGTTAGCTCTTGTAAGGCGAAACGTTGCTCTTGCTACACCTTCCGTGAGGGCTACCGCACGGCTCATAGCTATGAACCCAAAACTGGGGCGAGCTGTATCGATACCGTCGACTGGCAGGCCACTGATGGTACAGGCGACCTAATTAGAAAGATTTGTGGCGAAGAGATTCAATAAGAGCCTAAGCCTTATCGCTGTCGGCTAGCCAGTGATACATAATCTCAATGGGATGCAAGGCATGGACGCCAGTGCCATCGAGGATTTGTTGCCGACAGGAAGTGCCGGGGGCAGCCACGAGTGTTGGCGTAGAAGGTTGCATTTCGTGTAGCCGCATGGCTCGTCGCACGGCGGGGAAGAGAACCATCTCGCCGATAGCTAGTGAGGTGCGGTAATGTTCTTTTTCATAACCAAACGAACCAGCCATTCCACAGCAACCACTGGGGATTACATGTACTTTGCAATTGGGGAGTAGACGCAGCATGGCTGCGGTCTTCTCTATCCCCACCAGTGCCTTTTGTTGGCAGTGACCATGGAGCCACACCTCGAGGGGAAGGGCACTGAATTGGTCGGGACGGATGTTTCCACGGGCCACTTCGCGCATGATAAATTCGTCGTAGAGGAGGCAGTTGCCTGCCAGTCGTTGGGTGTCGGCACGCATTTCTGCAGGCACTAGAGAGGGGTATTCGTCGCGGAAGGAGAGTATGCAGCTGGGCTCTATGCCGACCAACGGTGTCTCGTCTGAGATTATGTCGCGGAGTAAGAGTACGTTCTTTTTTGCATAGCGAGAGGCTAGGTGTAAGCATCCTTTGGAGATGGCTGCACGACCACTTTCGGCCGATGGAGGAACCTCCACCTCGTAGCCTAGAGCGGTGAGGAGGTTGGCGAAAGTTACACCCAAATGAGCTTCCTGAAGGTTGGTAAATTCGTCGGCAAAGAAGTACACCTTTTTCTTGGCGGTAGAGCCAGAAAAATGAAGGTGGGAGAGTTGTCGACGCATTGTTTTGGGACTGAGGGGAGGAATGTTGCGCTCGGGCGCGAAGGAGACTACCTGCTTGATGACTGACGAGGTGATGGGGTTGGAGGCGAGGTAGTTGTAGAGAGGGCGCACCATATGCCCTAGCTGTTCGACTATCGCCATACGGGCCACCATCCAACTACGGAAGGGAGTACCGTGACGGTCATATATCATCTGAAGGACTTGGGCTCGGATGGCTGTCATGTCGACATTAGATGGGCATTCCCCTTTGCAACCTTTGCAGGCCAAGCAGCTATAGAGCATTTGTTCTAGAACGGCGTACTCTTTGTCGTCGGAATCGCTAGGAAGCCCGCGTGTAAGTACCTCGCGAAGCACGTTGGCACGGGCCCGGGTGGAGAAGAGCTCGTCGTGAGTCAGCTTGAAGGTAGGGCACATGGTGCCGTCGATGCTGTTGCTCTTGCGGCAGTCGCCAGCTCCGTTGCATTGCTCGATGCTGCACATCAGGTCGCTGTCGCTGCAACGATAGGTTTGGTCCACGTCGTAGCGGAGGTATTGGTCCATGGGGGGAGTGTCGACAATCTTGCCCATGTTGAACACCCCATCAGGGTCCCAACACTGTTTCAACTGGCGCATCATCTGATATACCTCGTTGCCATAGAGGATGGGAATGAACTCGCCTCGGAGCCGACCGTCACCATGCTCACCGCTGAGGGTGCCTTGATGTTTCTTGACCAAAAGGGCAGTTTCTTCAGCCACTTGGTGGAAGCGCTCACGGTCATGTTGCTTTTTGATATTCAGAATGGGTCGGAGGTGCAGCTCACCTGTGCCGATGTGGCCGTAATAGACACAGCTTAGGTCGAGGCGCTCCATCATCTGTTGGAACTCTTCGAGATATTGGGGCAGGCGTTCGGGTGCGACAGCAGTGTCTTCTACCACGCCTATGGGTTTGTCGTCGCCCCTAACACCCGTAAGGACGCCCAGTCCAGCCTTGCGCAACGCCCATACACGGCTGATATCATCGCCATAGACACGGCTGCAGTGGTACGCCAACCCTTGGTCGAGGAGCTCTTTCTCCAGTGCGTCGGCCGAGGAATCCATGTCGTCACCGTTGAACTCGGCTATAATGAGGGCTGCAGGTTCTCCCTGAATGAAGAAACGGTTGTGGCGTTGGGTGGGGTTGTTGCGACAGAGCTCAAGTATTTTGCCGTCCATCAGTTCGACTGCGACAGGGTGGTGGCGCAGGGCAGCCAGATTGGCAAGGTAGCTGCCAGCAAGACTGTTGCAATGGGCACAGAGTACCATCTTCTTGGGCGATGGTACAGGGTCGAGCGATAGCTTGATGGCAGTGATGAAGCACAGCGTCCCTTCAGATCCGGTGATAAGGGCGGCGAGGTCGGGAAGACTGCCCTGTTGGGCAATCAATGGAGCGATACATTCGTCGATAGCGTAGCCACAACTGCGGCGACGCAGTGCGGGGTCAGGGAAGTGCTCGGCAATGAGTTGGCGAGTATGTGGGTCGCCAGCCCATGAGTTGAGTAATGAAAGTATGGGGGAGAGTAATGGATTGTCGGATGGATGGGCTGTTGAGAAGGGGGTGCCGTCGCTGAGAAGCCCTTTGATTTCGAGTACGTGGTGGCGGGTGCTGCCATATACTAACGAGTGAGTGCCACAAGAGTTGTTGCCCACCATGCCGCCAATACAGCAACGGTTGCTTGTGGAAGTCTCAGGGCTGAAAAAGAGTCCGTAGGGTTTGAGGAAAAGGTTCAGCTCGTCACGAACCACGCCTGGTTCTACCCATATCCATCGCTCCTTGGGGTCGAACTGGAGGATGTGGTTGAAATGACGGCTTATGTCAACTACTATCCCATTTCCCACCACCTGTCCAGCAATGCTGGTGCCCCCTGCTCGAGGTATCAGGTGGGTGTGGAGCCGCTTGGCTTCGTGGATTAGCTCGACGATTTCCAGTTCGTCTTTAGGAAAAGCCACGCCCATAGGCAACTCACGATAGGTGGAGGCATCGGTAGCGTAGGCTATGCGGTGCAGGCTGTCGGTGAGAATCTGCATGGGCATAGGTATGAATTAATTGTCAAGGATGGTCTGGAGTATTTTTTCTGAGGCATGTCCGTCACCAAAGAGGTGGGGGAAATGGACAGGATGATCGGCCAGTTGGCGATAGGCGGCAACAATGCGATCGTGGTCGGCATCGGCAATGATGCCGGCACCGTGGTTCACAATCTCCACCCACTCAGTCTCTGGTCGGAGAATGATGCAGGGTCGCTCAAAGAAGAAGGCCTCCTTCTGCACACCACCACTATCGGTCATAACGATTTTGGCATGCTGTTCTAGAAGAGTGATGTCGAGAAACGATGCGGGCGGAATGATGTGTAGGAATTGAGAATTGAGAATTGAGAATTGAGAATTGTCGAGAATCTTCTTAGTCCGGGGGTGGAGAGGAAGGATGATAGGTATATTGTCTTGCATGCCCACATCGGCCAAAGCTTGTATGATAGCGTGTAGGCGGTCGGGGTTGTCGGTATTGTTGTCGCGGTGCACGGTGGCAAGGACATAGCCCCCATCTTCAAGTGAAAGATCCTGTAGGATAGTGCTTCGTTGGCGAGCGACCGAGGCAAAGTGGATGCTGTTGTCGTACATCACATCGCCGCTGTTGCACACCAATCTTTTCCTACCGTCAGCAAAGGTGGCACGGCTCTCCATGAATCCTTCGCGTCTTAGGTTGTCGACAGCCGTCTGGGTGGGAGCAAAACAGATGGTGGACAATTGGTCGCACACGATTCTGTTGATCTCCTCAGGCATAGCCATATTGAAAGAGCGCAGCCCAGCCTCAATATGGTAAACGGGTACGTGCAGTTTGGATGCCGCAACCGCTCCTGCCAGTGTGGAGTTGGTATCCCCATAGAGAATGACCCCGTCAAAGGGTTCAGAAAGAAGCACTTCTTCTATTCCGGCAGTCATCTTGGCGGTCTGCTCACCATGTCGTCCCGAACCTACGCCTAAGTTGTAGTCGGGCTGTGGGATACCCAACTCGTCGAAGAAAATCTGGGACATGTTCCCGTCGTAATGCTGGCCGGTGTGCAGTATCTTCTCTTCCAGCCGGTCGGCAAACAGACCTCTTACCGCCCGGCTGATGGCGGCGGCCTTTATTATCTGGGGCCTTGCCCCAATGATGGTGAGGAGTTTCATTTTATAGTTTTCAAAGGCTTACGACAAGGGTCTGGACTACCTTTTTCACATCTTCTCTAGTCAGGTAGGGATGCATAGGGAGCGATAGGACGCATTTCGACAGTCGCTCGGCCTGCGGGGTGAGGGCGAAATTGTGGTATTCCTTGAAAGCTGTTTGGGCACTCATCGGGGTGGGGTAGTACACCATGGAGGGAATGCCGTTGGCCTTCAGTTTAGCCTGCAGGGCTTCGCGATTGAAAGTGCCATTGCCCGAAGGTACGCTCAATTGTATTGTGTACTGTGCCCAACTGCTGGTATACCCCTCGGGTACGTAGGGGGGTGTGACCTGAACCTCTTTGTTTAGAAATTTGGTCATGCCCTCAATCAGTTGGGTATAATATGCTGCAGCGTTGTTCACGTCGGCCAGTTCATGCTCTTTAAAGGCCTTGAACTTCACCTGCAGGATGGCAGCCTGCAGGGTGTCGAGGCGGCTGTTGAGACCTATGCGCACGTTGTCGTACTTGTAGCTCCCCTTGCCATGCACTCTATAGGATTCAATCAGAGCGGCCCACTCGTCGTTGTCGGTGAACACCGCGCCACCGTCGCCATAGCAGCCCAGCGGCTTGGCGGGGAAGAACGAGGTAGTGGATATGTCGCCAAAGCTGCAGGCTCGCTTCACGATAAAGCCTTCGCCAGAAGGCTTGGGTAGGCGGATGCTGCCGCCGAAACCTTGGGCTCCGTCCTCAATCAGGTACATGCCTTCTCGTTTGGTGATGGCACGCAGTTCAGGATAGTTGGCCGGTTGGCCAAAGAGGTCGACAGCTATCACTGCTTTGGGACGGAGAGTCATCAAGTCGTGTACAGAGCGGACGGCGTCGTCAAGGCTCTTGGGGTCGATATTGAAGGTGCGGGGGTCGACGTCCACAAACACAGGCGTGGCGCCTTCGAGTGCCACTACTTCGGCTGTGGCAAAGAAGGTGAAATCGGGCACAAACACCGCATCGCCTTTGCCGATGCCCAATGCCTTCAAGGCAAGCGTCAGTGCGTCGGTGCCATTGGCACAAGCTAGGCAGTGTTTTACCCCTACATACGAGGCTAGTTCCTGCTCCAATTCCTTAACTGGGCTACCCATGATGAAGGCTCCCGAGGTGGCAACGTTTGCCATGGCTTGGTCGATGTCGCCTTTCAGGGTCTGATACTGCTTTTTAAGGTCTCTGAATTCCATCTGATTAGTTGGTTGGTAAGTGTGAACTGTGGACTCTGGATGTTGAATGGCTTAATATCGCATGTCCTGCCATCCGAAGGGATGGGGTGCTAGGGGAAGTCGTGCCAGTGGGTGATAGTCGCCCTTCAGTCCGATGGGGGTTGAGTGACGGATATCACTTACTATCTGGATGCAGTTTCTAGCTTCGCTGATACGGAAGCCACGTCCTGCCAAAATCTCTTGGTAGCTCTTGGTATGCAGTTCGGTGAAGCCTTGGCTGAACTCAAACTCGTCACCGTCGATCAGGATGGTGCGGTAAGTGCGTTTCTCACCTTGCACTGCGTTGGGAGGCAGGCAGTCGGCATTGATGCTGAGGAAATAGCGCACGCGGGCTTGTTGCAACTCTAGATAGCCTGCTACGCGGTCGTGGCTCATCACATGCACCACATTCTTCTTGACCTCGCCAAATATCCACTGCAGCATGTCGTAGAAATGCACGCCAATATTGGTTGCCACTCCACCGCTCTTATGCACATCGCCCTTCCATGAAGAGTAATACCATCTGCCTCTAGAGGTGATGTAGGTGAGATCTACATCATACACTTTGTCTTTAGGCCCCTCGTCAACTTTGCGTTTTAGGGCAACAATCGAGTCGTGCAGACGTAATTGCAGGATGGTGTAGGCCTCGTGACCCGACTCTTTTTCCTGTTCCACCAAGTTGTCGATGTTGTAAGGGTTCAACACCAGCGGTTTCTCGCAGATGACGTTGCACCCAAGGCGCAAGCCGTAGCGGATAAAAGCGTCGTGTGTATAGTTAGGGGTGCAGATGGACAACCACTGCAAAGCGTTGTCGGTGTGTTGCAGTTTGGAGCAATAGCGGTCGAACTGCTCCTGCTCGGTGAAGAAAGAGCAGTCGGGGAAAAAGCTGTCCAACCGACCCACGCTATCGAACTTGTCGTATGCTGCCAGCAGGGTGTTGCCCGTGTCGGCGATAGCCTTCAAATGTCGTGGAGCAATATAGCCCGCAGCTCCAATCAATGCAAAGTTAGCCATTTTAATATTGAAAATTGAAAATTGAAATTTGGCTGCCGCCCAACTTCTTAGTTCTTACTTAATAACTCCTCTATAGTCTTCCGTCTACCAGTTCGCGCGGCATAATGCCCTTGACGTCAAAAATGATGTGATTTTTCTCCAGCAGAGAGTCGAAGTCGATTTCCATCTCTCTGAATTGACGATGGGCGACGGCTATGATGGCGGCATTGTATTTGTCCTTAGGCAGTTTGTTCACAATGTCGATGCCGTACTCGTGCTTCACGCGCTCGGGCGATGCCCAGGGGTCGTAGACGGTGATGTTGGCATTGTATTCCTGCAAGGCATGATATATATCGATGACGCGGGTGTTGCGCACATCGGGGCAGTTCTCCTTGAAGGTGAAGCCCATGATAATAATCTTCGAGCCCAGCACTTGGATGCCCTTCTTCAGCATCAGCTTCACGGTGCGGTCGGCGACATAAGCACCCATACCATCGTTCATGCGGCGGCCGGCGAGGATTATCTCAGGGTTGTAGCCCAGACGTTGGGCGCATTGAGCCAGATAGTAGGGGTCGACCGAGATGCAGTGACCTCCCACCAGTCCGGGGTTCATCTTGATAAAGTTCCATTTCGTTCCAGCTGCTTCCAACACATCCAGCGTGTCGATTCCCATGAGTGTGAAAATCTTCGACAGCTCGTTGACGAAGGCAATATTGATATCGCGCTGGCTGTTTTCAATCACCTTGGCAGCTTCGGCCACCTTGATGCTTGCAGCACGATGAGTTCCGTTTGTTAGCACCGATGAGTACACTTTGTCGACGAGGTCTGCAATCTCGGGAGTCGAGCCAGAAGTAATCTTGGTTATCTTCTCCACGGTGTGGACTTTGTCGCCGGGGTTGATACGTTCGGGGCTGTAACCGGCAAAGAAGTCCACGTTGTATTTCAACCCAGAGAACTTCTCCACCACGGGAAGACACTCGTCCTCCGTAACACCAGGGTAGACCGTCGACTCGTACACCACCACGTCGCCCTTGCTAATCACTTTACCCACCACTTCGCTGGCACCATAGAGGGGCGTGAGGTCGGGGTTGTTGTTGATGTCCACAGGTGTCGGAACGGCAACAACATAGAAATTGCATTGGCGTATTTCATCCAAATCAGTCGTACAGCGAAATCCATGATTCTTGATGGCATCCTGCAGCAGGTCGTCACTAACCTCGAGGGTTGCGTCGTGCCCTTCCATCAGGGCATCCACGCGAGCCTGGTTCATGTCGTAACCAATCGTCTTGTACTTTGTCGAAAAGAGTCTGGCCAGCGGTAGCCCCACATAACCTAGGCCGATAACAGCAATCTTAATGTCTTGCATAATATATAATAATTATTTATCTTTCTAATTATCAGTTTGTGGCATGCTGTTGCTGCCTTTTTCGGCATGCCATAAATAACTTGCAAAAATACTCTTTTTTTTCAACATATCAGTAGTAGACAGTCAAAAAAAATAAACTTCGTTTATTTGCAATGTTGCAAAACTGATTTCTTTGGGGCAGATGCACCCTGTTATCAACATCCTTAAGAGAGTATATCTTACCTCATTATTGTCTAATTCATAGTATGTTCGCTTATAGATGCGATGATGATTCGAATAAGGATTGTTTATGAATTGAAGAAAGGGTATAGGGAAGGTTAAAGTTCGGGGAGAGTGAGTTGAGAAGAGGTTGAAATAGAACGGGAATGAAGGAGAAGGAGGCAGTACCAGAAACCGATGAAGAGGAGGCCCATCTGGCGGCCGAAAGTGGCCTCAAATATGAGGCAGGGAGCGTAGACCACGGTGAAGAGTGCCAAAGGAAGGTTGTGGGGACGCCGGCGAAGTGCCACGTAGACAGGTAGCAGTATCATGGCGAGGAGTAGAACCAAACCCACTATTCCGGTGGCGAGCAGAGTTTCGATATATTGGTTGTGGGTACTGAATTCGTTGACGCAGGCAGTGAAGCAGTCGTGGACACGGTATTGCTCGAAAAGGGAATCCCAATAGCCATCGCATCCGTAGCCGAAAACAGGGTGTTCTCTGGCGGTTGCCAATCCGCTCTTCCATAAATCTTGGCGCACGTCGGCCTGCTCTCCGATACGGATGTTGTGGAGGGTGGATGAGATGCGTTCGTAAGACTTGGGGGAGGCCCAGTAAGAACCTCCGATTAGGACGGCTAGAGAGGCTAGTATGATGGCGATAGACCGCCATTGTTTTCGTACAAAAGCTAGGTGGACAAGGCAGGCTGAGGCAAGCACTATCCAAACTACAATTCCAGAGCGAGAGTCGCTGAGTAGCATGTGGATGGATAGCATTGCGATATCGGCAATGACAATCCATCTTATTTTTCGCCAGCGGGGACTTTTCCAATGTCGTAATAATTCTGTGTAGAGTAGGGCGATGGCGGTGAGGAGGTAGAGCGATAGGTAGTTGTGGTGCAGAGGGTCGAATTCAAATGGTTTGAGAGCCTCGAAGGGGGTGCCGTTGAAAAGGTGGGCGATAGCTCGAAAGGGAGGTATGACAAGCAGGGTGTTGAGATTTTGAAAGGGGGAGGATTGGGATAGGGCAGAACCGAATTGAAGCAGCAGGGCAGTAATGATGTCGGTGGTGCTGTGAATGAGTTGGCTCTCGGCAGAGTGTATGGAGGCTCTTACTAGCATGACAAGAAACCGAAGGGTAAGAGTGGCCGCAAAGAGGTAGGTGAGGAAAGAGAGGTGAGGACGTCGCAGGTAGCGGGTGTCGCTGAGTAGGAAGATAAGGGGGAAGAGTAGCAGTGGGAGCATCATGCTGAGGGTGGAGAGGGCTTCGTGGGGCTGGCTGCTGTAGATGGCACTGACGGCATAGGCCATGTAGTAGGCCGCCATGAGGCAGAGGCAGATACGTATGGGTCGGTTGAGAGAGGGGTTGCCAATATGATGGCTTGCAAAAATCTTAACTATTGTATTGGCACACAGCAGGAGTAGGCACCATAAGGCAAGCGACCAATCGGTAGCTATGGTTATGACAAATAGTGCCAGCAGAAGGTATTCCGTCTTCTCGTACCATTTTAACCCTTGAAACAGAGACTTGACTGATGCTGTGAGGGTTTTCATGGTAAGGGGAGAAGATGAAGAGGTTCGAGAAGGGGTAGCTTATAGGTGTGTGTTATTGGTCGGAGGGGTTGTCGAGTTGGCAATATATGCTATTATTGCTCTTGAACTCGGGGACAATCTGTTTCATCTTGCGTACCAGCATCATGGGGTCGAGAGTGGGCATGAGGTTCCAGAGTTCAAGATATTCGCGATCGATGTCTTCCAAGGAATATTTGCGCACTTGGGCTCGCATGATTTTGGGGTGGTAGGTGGGGATGTTGGCCTCCTTGTTGGCGAGGAGTTCCTCATAGAGCTTTTCGCCTGGGCGAAGACCCACTTCTTTGATTTCGATGTTTTTGGCACCAGAGAGCTGTATCATCTTCTTTGCCAAGTTGTATATCTTGACGGGCTTGCCCATGTCGAAGACAAAGATGTCGCCACCTTCGCCCATCGAGCCGGCTTCAAGCACAAGATTGCACGCCTCGGGGATGGTCATGAAGTAGCGGATGATGTCTTTGTGGGTGACGGTGAGTGGGCCGCCGGCGGCCAATTGCTTTTTGAAGAGAGGTATAACACTGCCGTTGGAGCCAAGGACATTGCCGAAACGGGTGGTGACAAAGTGGGTGGTGTCGGTGCTGCGACTTTGGATATATATTTCCGCCATACGCTTGGTGGCACCCATGACATTGGTTGGGTTGACGGCCTTGTCGGTGGATATCATGACAAACTTCTCGGTGCCATTCTCTATGGCCAGGTCGGCCAGGTTCTTTGTCCCGAAGACATTGACCAGAATGGCTTCATAGGGATTCTCCTCCATGAAGGGGACGTGCTTGTAGGCGGCTGCATGGAAGACTATTTGGGGATGGTATTTGCTGAATACCTCAGCCATACGTTGGCGGTCTTTGACATTGGCAATGACGAATTCCATGCGATCGATATGGTGGCAGTAGGGTTCGTTGCTCCGCAACTCGAACTGGAGGTCGTACATAGGCGACTCGGCTTGGTCGAGCATTATGACTTTCTGGGGGGCATACTGTATCAGCTGTCGGCATATCTCGCTGCCTATAGAGCCTGCGGCACCGGTGACAAGGATTACCTTGTTGGCGACTTCGCGGACGATATTGCTATTGTCTAGTTTAATGGCTTCACGCTCTAGGAGGTCTTCGATTTTGATGTCCTGGATTTGGTTGATGCTGAAGCTGTCGTTTATCCAGTTGCTGATATGGGGCACAGCCTTGACGGTGAGGCCAAGGTCGAGGCCCTTGTTCATGATTTCTTGCTTGAGGGAGAGTTTGATAGAAGGTATGGCGATGAGGAGTACCTCGACATGGTGCTTTTTGATGTATTCTTTGTTGAGGCCATCCTTGGGGAGTAGCACGCGGATGCCGTTGAGGGCAGTGTCGGTCTTTTTTCTGTCGTCGTCAAGGAAAGAGACTACTTTGTACTCGTGCAGGCGGTCTTGTTGGAGTGCGTTGTAGGCGATAACTCCAGCCGCACCAGCACCGTAGATGATTACGTTGCAGGGACGGCGGCGACGGCGTACGTAGTCGTTGTATACCTGTTGTAGGACAAGCCGCATGATGGTCATGGCAACAATTTGGAGTGCAAAGGTCATCAATATCTCGCTATAGGCGGGAGTGTAGCGGTTTTGAACGATGGGGTGGTTGTTGTTCAATAGGTTGAAGGCAACCAAGATGGCGGCAGCTATAAGGTTGGAAAGGACCACCTTGTAGATGTCATAGAGCCCCGAGTGACGTATGATGGAGCGGTGTGTGCCGATAGAAATATAACAAGCCGTGGCTAGGGCAATGAAGGCAGCTAGCTTGACGATAAGTGCGGGCCAGTCGATATGTACGGTGGTTCTAAGCCGTAGAAAGTCGGTGACGGCAAAAGCGACGACCAAAGTAAATAAATCAATGGCCAGAATTATCCAGCGAGATGCGGTGACGTGGCGGTATTTTCGAAGGAACCAATATATTAACTTCTTCATAATATGCAAAATCTATACTAGAATAAGATACTAACAATTTGCAAAGATAGTACTTTTTTTTGAAATATAATGAAAATAGAGAGTTAAAAAAGGTTGGAGGCAAGGAAGTGCCGACGGGATACTATGGATTATAAGGAGTTGGAAATAAGCACTAGATTAGTCCCAGCTCTTTCCTGAGGGGTTCGGCTCCTTGGAAAAGAATGCCGTGGATACCTAGTTTCTTAGCCCCTTCGACATTGTCGGGGTTGTCGTCGATAAAAGTGCAGTCGTCCGGGGTAAGTTCGTAGCGGTCGAGCAGGGTGTGGAAGATACGTGGGTGTGGCTTCACATCGCCAATATCGCCCGATACGACATATCGGTCTATGAGCTGCAGTACAGGGAATTTGGCTCGTGCTTGAGGAAAGGTTTCCATCGACCAGTTAGTGAGGCCATAGATGGAATAGGTAGGATTGGCTTTCAACTCCTGCAGCAGCTGATACATTCCGGGCATCTCTCCTGGCAAGGAATCTTCCCATCGCGACATATACATCTCTATCGCCTCGGAAAACTCGGGGTAGCGTTCCTTCTGTTGGCTGATGACAAGGTGTGAGTCCTCGCCGGCATCGATGCGGTTGCGGAATGTGGCATCACACACGTGCCGCCAGAAAAACCAGTATTTGGCTTCGTTGCCATCAAAATAGGGTAGAAACACCCGCTCAGGTTCCCAGCGGACGAGTACGTTTCCAAAGTCGAAGATGATGTTCATGGGGTTGCTTATTGTTAAGGGAGTTAGACGGTGGGTATATGGTTCATTCTTCTAAGAGTTTCTTGAGGTCCTCGGCAAGATGGCGTGAGAATATTTCGGCCCCAAGTTTGTTGAGGTGCATGCGGTTGTAGAAGTATGTGGTGTCGTACGAGAGGGAGTCGTATTGATAATCGAGAATGGGGATGTTGTATTGGTCGGCAATCTGGCGCCAGGTATGCCACATGCTATCTACATCGTCCTGGCATTCGGTCAGGGAAATGTGGATGGGAGAGTGGACAAAAATGACTTGGACTCCCTCCTCGGCCGATTTGGATAAGAACTGCTTTAGGAGACTGAGGCTGCGAGGATCCACTGTGAAATGAATTAGGTTGTCTTTGTCAATAGGTTCGACCTTCCAGACCTTCTCATGCCCCAAATATCCTCTTTCTACTTTCAGCTTGTTAGCAAATAGTTTCTCAACCCCGAAGTTAGAGTAGCGGTAAAAGGGAAAGATGCGGTCGGCGATGGTGAACTCTTCGTAAGGGATGACCCAACGTTGGATGTCGGGGTCGGAGAAATAGGGGAAGTATTGGTATTGTTCGTATCCGGTTGTGTAGTCAAGGGTTGTACACTCGAAATTCTGAATGATAATGCGAGGCTTAGGTTGGTGTTTGCGGTAAATGCGATAGCGGGTATATTGTCGGTTAAAACAGCTACCATCTACTCCGAGGTTATAGCTATGAGTGTGGAGGACAGAGTCGAGGATCTCGGGCGAGTAGTGTACCCAGGCTCTGGAACTGCCCATGATGAGCAGGTCGGCATCAATGTGGTTGTCGAAGATTTCGTTCCAGACTAGAAAACGCCCCCTGTCATAGTGACGCAACTTGTGGGTGAGGCAGACGTCGAGGACGGCCATGAGTGCGGTGGCGAGAAGGAGGAATATTGATGTGCGAATAATAAACTTTCTCATGGACTCAGAATTGGAAATAGATAAACTGGTTGCCTGACCCAGAATTGAGTAACGCAATTAGGGCTAACAATATGAGATAGATGGTGAAGCGCACGACCCGAGACTTGATGCGTGCTAATTGCAGCGGGGTGCCTTGTAGGCGGTGGTTCCATTCTTCTGCCAGCATGAAGACAATGCACATTACCAAGACTAGGTAGTGAGTCTTTGAAGGGAGCCAGGGGAAAGAGAGTAGTCTGTCCTGAGGGATAGAAGCTAGATAATCCCATGCGGCGGTGATACTCTCGGCGCGGAAAATTACCCAGCCGATGGTGGCGAGAGTGAATGTCAGAAGCATCTGACCGCATTCTTTGAGGGAGGGAAGCACGCGGTTGGCTGCGACAGTGTCACGATGATTACGGTTTCTACCCAAGAGGATAAGAGGTAGGAAGAGGAAGGCATGGAATGCCCCCCATACGACAAAGGTCCAGTTGGCTCCATGCCAAAGACCGCTGACTAGGAAGATGACAAAGGTGTTACGAACCACTTTAGCCTTCGAGCAGTGGCTGCCTCCGAGCGGTATGTATAGATAATCGCGGAACCATGTGGTAAGGGATATGTGCCAACGGCGCCAGAACTCGGCTATGTCGCGGCTGAAGTAGGGTACATTGAAGTTTTTCATCAGCCTTATACCGAAAAGTTTGGCGGTGCCTATGGCAATGTCGGAATAGCCTGAGAAGTCGCCGTAAATCTGGAATGAGAAGAAGATGGCAGCCAAGATAAGAGTGCTGCCTTTGTGAGCATCGGGGGCGGCAAAGACGGCATTGACGTATTCGGCACAGTTGTCGGCGATGACAATCTTCTTGAAGAGCCCCCAAAGTATAAGGCGCATTCCCTCAGCGGCATCGCGGTAGTTGAATGTTCGGGGACGTTCAAACTGAGGTAGCAGGTTCGATGCCCTTTCAATAGGGCCAGCCACCAATTGAGGGAAGAAGCTGACGAAGGCAAAGAACTGTACGATGTCTCGGGTGGGTTGAATCTTGTTGCGGTAAATGTCGATGCTATAGCTGAGGGCTTGGAAGGTGTAAAAACTGATGCCGACAGGAAGGATTAGGTTGAGCAGTATGCCATCGCTTTTCCCGTTGAGGAATAGGTCGGCAAAGGTCTGTGCAAAGAAGTCGTAGTACTTGAATAGCCCCAGGATAAGAAGGTTGATGATAATGTTGGCGGCATTGATTAGTTTCTTTCGCTTAGGATTGTTGGACTGATAGATGAGCATCCCGCTCCCCCAACTGCAAAAGGAGGTGAAAGCTATCAGCAGAAGAAACCGCCAGTCCCACCATCCGTAGAATAGGTAGGAGACTGCCAGAATGAAGAGGTTCTGGGTCTTGACCTTCTTGTTGAAAACAAACCAATAGAGCAAGAATACTATCGGAAGGAAGATGGCAAATTCGATAGAGTTGAAGAGCATGCTTTATTGTGCTGTTGTGTGGGTGTGTAAATGATTGAATGTTTGAATGATTTTGACTAACACAATCAAGCGGTGGCACAATACCACATTCCAGGTTATCTGTTGGCGTACATGTCTTCGTAGTATTTCAGGTAGTCGCCGCTGGTGACGTTGTCCATCCACTCTTGGTTGTCGAGATACCAGCGCACGGTTTTCTCAATGCCTTCTTCGAATTGGAGCGAAGGCTCCCAACCCAACTCATGCTGCAGCTTACGGCTGTCGATGGCGTAGCGCAGGTCGTGGCCGGCACGGTCGGTGACGAAGGTGATGAGGTCCATGTCGGCATCTTCGGGACGCCCTAGCAGGCGGTCGGTGGTGCGGATGAGCAGGCGGACGATGTCGATGTTCTTCCATT
>CAMYZD010000014.1 GCA_947303735.1 uncultured Bacteroidales bacterium
TAGGCTCTGTAGCCACACAGTTCGCCGGGCCGTCCAACTGCCTCGACATCTACATTGAACTCCTTCCCGTTGGCACCCACACGGTGGAATACACCGTCACTGCCGACCGCTCAGGCAGTTTCCTCCTGCCCGCCGCCACGGTGCAATGCTTGGTCACCCCCTGGGGCGAAGCCAAGAAAGGCGTACTGCAAGCCGCCACCCCCGCCGAGACAATAACTAGATAGACGGAATCGGAATAATCGGAATAATCGGAGAAATCGGAATAATCAGACTCCTCCGATTATTCCGACCTCTCCGACCATTCCGACCGTCCCGACCACCCTGATAAAGTTCTATCCCACAACACAATCCACCCACCTCCTTAATTACTGACACTGGCGGTGGAAAAAAGCCTTTCTTTTTTGGAAAAAAGGTACTGATATGTCAGAAAAAATTCGTATTTTTGCAATTTCTTATTGACTTTTTATCATTACCTAAAAATGAGTGATACAGCACAAAACAAGAATGAGTACAGCGCGAGTAATATTACCGTACTAGAAGGCCTTGAGGCCGTGCGCGTCCGCCCCGCCATGTATATTGGCGACGTGAACTTCCGTGGATTACACCATTTGGTGTACGAGGTGGTGGACAACTCCATCGACGAGGCCCTCGCTGGCTTTTGCGACAAAATATACGTCAGCATCAACGAAGACAACAGCATCACAGTAGAAGATAATGGCCGTGGCATACCCGTAGACATGCACGAGAAGGAGCACCGTTCAGCCCTTGAGGTGGTCATGACCGTGCTGCACGCCGGCGGCAAGTTCGACAAGGGCAGCTACAAGGTGTCCGGCGGTCTGCACGGCGTGGGCGTGAGCTGCGTCAACGCCCTCAGCGACCACATGATTGTCAACGTCTATCGTGGAGGGAAGACCTACCAGCAGGAATATAGCAAGGGCAAGCCTCTTTACCCTGTCAAAGAAGTAGGCCCTGCGGACAAGACTGGCACACGCATCACCTTCCACCCCGATGGCACTATATTTACTACCACTGAGTACGACTACAACACGCTGCTAGAGCGTATGCGCGAGCTGGCATACCTCAACAAGGGCATCGACATCACTATCGAGGACAAGCGCCCCTTGGCCGATGGTACGTTCCAAAGCCAGCATTTCTACAGTGAGAAAGGTCTGCGCGATTTCATCGCCTATCTCGATGAGAACCGTGAGCAGC
Source organism: uncultured Bacteroidales bacterium (assembly GCA_947303735.1). GTDB lineage: Bacteria > Bacteroidota > Bacteroidia > Bacteroidales > P3 > Colimorpha. Next base: position 1,213 of record CAMYZD010000014.1, read on the forward strand.
TCATGCCCGAGGCCATCTATATCGAAGGCGAGCGCAACGGCATTCCCATTGAGATTGCCATGCAGTACAACAACACTTACAACGAGAACATTCACAGTTATGTGAACAATATCAACACCCATGAAGGTGGCACTCACCTAGCAGGTTTCCGCAGCGGTTTGACCCGCACCCTGAAAGCCTACGCTGACAAGAGCGGCATGCTCGCCAAAGCCAAGGTAGACATTGCAGGCGACGACTTCCGCGAAGGCCTCACTGCCATCATCAGCGTCAAAGTGGCCGAACCCCAATTCGAAGGACAGACCAAGACTAAGCTCGGCAACAACGAGGTGCGCGGAGCCGTGGACAGCGCGGTGAGCGAGATGCTAGAGAACTACCTCGAAGAACACCCCAACGAGGCTAAGACCATCGTGGAAAAAGTCATATTGGCCGCCCGTGCCCGTCAGGCAGCCCGCAAGGCCCGTGAGATGGTGCAGCGCGGCAACGTGTTCAGCAGTGCCGGTCTACCCGGCAAACTGGCCGACTGCCAGGACGGAGACCCATCGATGTGCGAGATTTATTTTGTTGAGGGTGACTCGGCAGGCGGAAGTGCTAAGCAAGGCCGAGACCGTAGGTATCAGGCCATCCTCCCTCTGAGAGGTAAAATCCTCAATGTGGAGAAAGCCATGCGCCATCGCGCATTCGAGAGTGAGGAGATCCGCAATATCTACACCGCCCTAGGGGTGACCGTGGGCACCCCCGAGGACAGCCAAGCCCTCAACCTCAGCAAGCTGCGCTACCACAAGGTCATTATCATGACCGATGCCGATGTCGACGGCGCACATATCGACACCCTGATGCTCACTTTCTTCTTCCGCTATATGCCAGAGTTGATTGAAAACGGATACGTATACCTTGCCACGCCCCCACTCTACCTAGTGAAGAAAGGCAACAAGAGTTTCTACTGCTGGAGCGAGGAGGAGCGCGAGCGCGCCATGGAGGCCGTAGGCGACAAAGGCGTTCACGTGCAGCGCTACAAAGGTCTTGGTGAGATGAACCCCGAGCAGTTGTGGGAAACCACCATGGACCCAGAAAACCGCCAACTGCGCCAAGTGACTATCGAAAATGCCGCCTCGGCCGACCGCGTCTTCTCCATGCTCATGGGCGACGACGTGCCTCCCCGCCGCGAGTTCATCGAGCGCAACGCCACATACGCTACCATTGATGCTTAAGAGGGTTTTAAGGTTTTAGGGTTTTAAGGGAGGAGAGTCCTATGGCACACTTTGAGGATTTAGTCATGTGGAAAGAAGCCAAAGCCTTAACCATAACAATATACCGTCTTATGAAATCTTGTAAAGATTATGGATTCCGTGATCAGATTCAGCGAGCCTCAGTCTCCATAATGAATAATATAGCAGAAGGCAGTGACTCCGGTTCCGATGCAATAAACATCCGTTTCCTCAACATAGCTAAAGGAAGTTGTTCAGAAGTCAGAAGTATGCTATATTTATGCTCTGCATTGGGCTATTGCTCCATTTCTGAACAAGAAGAATTGGTCGGCACTACCAGAAAAATCAGTGCCTCCATAAATAATTTAATCAAATATATAAACAATAAAAATATTCCAAAACCCTAAAACCTTATAACCCTAAAACCCTAAAATCCCATCCCATGGATAAAAGAAACCTCTTACTTATCAGCAACAGCACCATGCGTGGCGAGGCTTACCTCGGCTGGTGCAAGGACATGATTGCCGACTTCTGCCGTCGGCACAACGTTAAGAAAGTGCTCTTCGTACCCTACGCCGGCGTATCGCTCGCCGAAGGCGGCCTGACCAAGAGCTACGATGCCTATGAGGCAAAAGTGGCAAAGGTTTACGCAGAATTTGGTGTGAAGCTGACCAGCGTACACCACAAGGCTCTACCCATTAACGCTGTCTACGACACCGACTGTGTGGCGGTAGGCGGTGGCAACACTTTCCATCTGGTACGCCAGCTACAACGCACAGGTCTGATGCAGGCCATCCGCCAGCGTGCCTTCGACGGCATGCCCTACATGGGCTGGAGTGCTGGCAGCAACGTGGCAGGCCCCACCCTCTGCACCACCAACGACATGCCTATCGTCATGCCCGACTCGTTCGACTGCATGGGTCTCGTCCCCTTCCAAATCAACCCCCACTACACCGACTTCTTCGACCCCAAGCATGGTGGTGAGACACGCGACGACCGCCTGAAAGAGTACATCATGGTCAACCCCAAGGCCACCGTCGCCGCCATCCGCGAGGCAACAGCCCTGCTCCTTGAGAACGGCAACCTTTCCCTCATTGGTAAGCCTAACAAGATGAAGGTGTTCAAAACCAACATCGCTAACACGCAAGAACTCCCCCTCGATGCCGACATCAATTTCCTTTTAAAAGCATAGCACTATGAAATGGTATTTCAAATGTTTTAAGCAATACGCCGACTTTAGCGGTCGCGCCCGCCGCAAAGAATATTGGTGGTTTATGACAATCAACTTCATCATCTCAATGGTGCTGGTCTTCGGTTGGCTCACACCTATCTTCAAGTTGGGGTACAATTCCGCAGCCTCTGGGATTGAAGACTTTGACGAAATGGAGATAATGCTCACAATGATAAAGAACCCATTCCTGTACATATACTTACTCTATTACCTTGCAATTCTCATCCCCAGCATAGCTGTGACTGTGCGCCGTTTGCACGACATAGGCAAATCCGGCTACTGGGCATTTCTTATTTATGGTGGCTCATTTCTTGGCTCAATAAGCCAATACACCCTCCAGAACACCAACACCATTGCTTACATTACCATCGCTTTAATCTGTTTTGTTATCATTATTATCAGTCTTGTGTGGATGTTCACCAACTCCGACTACGGCCCCAACCAATATGGTCCGAACCCCAAAGGCGAAGGTAACCCCACAGAAGAAGTTCCAACCACCACTGAATAACCGTAAGCATAACCGTCTACTAGGCGGCTATCTGCCGCATTAATTCTTAGCTGACCAGCAGAGGCCATCGGGCAATGGCTACAACGACAAGTCGACATCATTAAGGAAGACCTATCCGACATTGCCGAAGAGCCTCGTTGCTGTAACAATCCCGTTGAAGAAGTCATTTCCGAAACGCAACGGCGCATAGAGAACATTGAAATCGGTAAAGCACAAATGACTCCTCATGAGGAAGTGCGACAAAAAATGGAGAGTCTAATTACTCTCTACAGTTGAATACGAATAAGAATCCATATACAACAAATGGTAAGGGATTACCCACTTACCATTTGTTTTGTGTTACTTTACTAACTATATTGTACATGAGCAGTGAAGACTAGAAGAAGAAGACCTAATAACAAATGGTTCGCTATCCTTGCTAATAGATATTGATGACCTCTCAGTAAACGAGTATGTACTTGATGCCAAATTCGCACCACCATTTATCACCACCCAATCACCCTTTTTAAAGGGTCCTGCTGTAACTTCAAATTTCTCTCCTCTTTGTATTGTAACCGTATTACTTCCTTGAGGTGTGGTATAAGTAATAGTAGTTGTCCTTAGCGAAGATGGATACTGGAAAGCAGACGGAACAAAATCGTACATGGCTTCATACTTAACAAAATAGATATCTTTTTCGTCCTCACTAGCACCAGGTTCCTTACCACAAGACTGGAACAATAAACAAATAATAGGTAATAATAACATCAGTTTCTTCATCAGATATATACCCTGATACGTGTCGGGCACAACCTCTAATCACTCTTCCGCACCTCGTTGAGTACAACCAATTAAAGAAGCGTGGTGCTGATACGCCACTTCTTCTTGTGGAGGTTGTGAGAAAGACCCTGCATGCTGAAATGGAATTCAGTCCACGCTATATGCGTGAACCATCATACTGTTCTCACATGCATAGGAAGGTTCTCACATTTCCACAAGCCAGAACAAGCATAACGCTTCGCGATTCCCTGTTGAAATCGAGTGCAATAATACGAACTTTTCTTGACTTACAAAATTTTTTTTTTCATTTCAGCAAAAATGCGTATTTTTGCAGTCGATAACAACAAAGAACAAACAATATGACAAAATATATTGGAGCACATGTAAGCGCGTCGGGCGGTGTAAGTAACGCCATTCTCAATGCCGAGGCGATTGGGGCCAATGCCTTTGCTCTCTTCACCCGCAATCAGCGCAGTTGGGTTAGCAAACCACTAAGCCAAGAGGAAATCTATGGCTTCCGCCAACTGCTCACCGAAAGAGGCTTTAAGCCTCAATACGTGTTACCCCACGACAGCTACCTTATAAATCTCGGCTCACCCGACGAAGAGACCTTGCAGAAAAGTCGCAATGCATTCCTCGACGAGATGCAACGCGCCGAACAACTCGGCTTGACCATGCTCAATTTCCACCCGGGCAGCCACCTCAACAAGATAAGCGAAGAGGAATGCCTCGACCAAATAGCACGAGAGGTGAACGCCGCCTTGGCTCAGACCGAAGGCGTCACCGCCGTCATCGAGAACACCGCCGGACAGGGTACCAACCTCGGCTGGAAGTTCGAACACATCGCCCGCATCATCGAGGGCATCGACGACAAAAGCCGCGTTGGCGTATGTATCGACACCTGCCACACTCTTGCCGCCGGCTACGACCTCAGCAACGAGATGGGCTACCAATTCTGCTTCGACGATTTCGAGAACATCATAGGCCTCCAATACCTCCGTGCTATCCATCTCAATGATAGCAAGAAGGGTGCTGGCTCACACGTCGACCGCCACGAAACTCTCGGCAACGGGTTCCTCGGACAAGACTTTTTCTCACGCTTCATGCATGACCCCCGCTTCGACAACATGCCCATCATCCTCGAAACCCCTGACCCCTCACGCTGGGCACAAGAAATAAGCTGGCTACGCAGTTTATAACCCAAATCAGCAAACAAACAGGTGGGCACCATCTGACTTGGAACAACTAGTTATGTCAGTGGTGCCCACCTTCAGTATAGAACGAAACTATAAGATTATCTCACAAGCGTGATTGTACCTTTGCGCTGATGCCGGAGTCCATCCTTGTCAGTATAATAAATAACGTAGACATATGCCGACTGAGGCATCTCACGACCACGGTACTTACCGTCCCAGGGCGTGTTGATATCATTACTCATAAACACCTGGTTGCCTGTACGGTTGAAGATTGTCATTCTGAAATTGCTAACCACATAGTCAGGATGATTCAAGCGTACTCGGAAAAGATTTATTTCTTCATCATCCGAACTCGGGACAAAGATATTGGGCACCCACAGTATTGTGTCGTCAATAGCACTGCCCGACACAGCTTTCACCTGAGGCTTAACTGGCTCCATTGCTACCACATTGGGCGACTCTTCACCCTCCTGTGCAGTTGTGGCAGTCGAAATCTCTGAAATGGGAGTTTCCACCTCAATATTGGGTTTCACAGACGAGCTTGTCACTTGTGCGACAATGGGCTGAACCGTAGGCTCAGACAAAGAAGGTGCAGCATTGGGGCTGGCAACTACATTTCCCGCAAGGTCAGACTTAGTCTCATTTGCCGTAACTGAAGAAACCACCTTAAGTTGAGCCGTAGTTTCCTCATTGGACATCGAAGTTGTTCGATTGTCCACACCTATATTGACTTGTGGAGTCTCAGCCTGTGCTATCTGGGGAATGGCTGGCTCCTGAGAAACAACACTGCCGTTGTTGGGCCACAGCACCACAGCCACAATGGCAACCGCCACTATAGAAGCACCCGTCGCAGCAGCCCATGCTTGACGTCGAAACGTCTTACGGCGCATGGTCTTCTGAATTCTCTCCCACACTTCCGGATCAGGTGTGTCTACATAATTCTTCAACTTGTCGTTCATATCAAATACCTTTCTTAATTATTTTGTCTCTTAACATTTTTCTGGCTCTTGCCACGTAACTTCTCACCGTTGTCTCTGGCAGTTGAAGTATAATGGCAATATCCTCAAATTTCATTTCTTCCACCTCCCTCATGTTGAACACCACCCGATAATGTGCCGGTAGTGACTGCAACACCTTCACAATCTGCGCTATTCTCATCTCCTCTCCATCCAAATCTAATGCATCGTCATAAGGCTCGTTCACATGGTCAATCATACTCTCCATATCGCGATACACCAACCCCTTCTCTCTCTTCAAAAAGTCAACCGATACGCTCACCATAATCTGCCTGAGCCATGCCTCCAACGCTTCGGGGTCACGCAACTTGCCGATGCTTTCAAAAGCCTTGATAAAGCCATCGTGCAAGAGGTCTTGGGCTTCGTCGCGCGAATGAGTGTAGCGCATGCACACACCCAACATCGCAGGTGCAAACTCCTCGTAGATCTGCTTCATGGCCTCTGGATCCTTCTGTAGGCAGGCTGCCACAAGTTGTTTTCTATCCGTTAACATACGCTATATAGACTGAAAAAAGCCAATTTTGTTGCAATTTGATTCAAAAAAAATTGCATTTTCATCAAAAATCTCCTCTTTTGGCAGAATTCAACACCTTAATCAGAACACATATATTACTAAATATCAAATAGTAATAAAGCAATCATTTACTTTGTGTCAGAAAGTATAATAATTCTTAAATAAGACGTAACTGCATCTTATTTTTGCCCTTTTCACCCTACTTTCCTCACATTTTAACACTACGTTTACTCCTCCACTTCTTCTTTTTTATAATCGAAAAGGGGAAGACTTACAAACAAAAAGCCATTTGAAATCTGGTGAGAAGAAGATTGCGGGGAGACAGGATGAGACTTAGCCCATGGTGATAAAAGGGAGGGACGAGACCTGTCAGAAGGTGAATACAGTAGTGAAAATGTGGCAGATAAAGCACATTATATAGCAAGTGACTGGAGTTTTTTTTATCTATGTCAAAAAAAAGAGGTACTTTTGCAAAATAAAAAACAAGAGAGCACATTGACAACGAAAACGGTAACCGTCTCTATCGCTGGCAGTGCGTGCAAACGTGCTGCGAGAGGAAAGTCCGGGCAACTCGAGCCACCATACTTCCTAACGGGAAGGCGGCAGGAAGGAAAGCGTCCTGCCGACAGCAAGTGCCACAGAAAGACAAACCGCCTACGGGCAAGGGTGCAAGCGCGAGGTAAGAGCTCACGACAGGTGGCAGTGATGCCGCCCGATGGCAAACCTTATGGGTTGAAAGACCAAATATACCGGCAGTTAAGGGCTGGCTCGCCCGTTGCCGAGGGGTAGGTCGATAGAGGCCGGCGGCGACGTCGGCAGTAGATTGATGATAGAGGCTGTCGCATTGCGACAGGACAGAACCCGGCTTACGTGGTTGCCGTTTTCTTTGTTTTAACGAACAACTTATAACTTCTATAGTAAACAAAAATGAAGAAAGTTATCATCACGTTATTGTTACCATGCTGTATGTTGGCTGCCTGCTATAACGAGGGAAGACTGGTGGTCAACCCCGCCCCCTTGGCGCAATATCAGTTCAAGCCCACCGAAGCACGCATGCTGGAGACCGCCAAGGCCTATGCTGAGGCCATCAACCAAAACCTAAAGCAGGGAGCCATCCACCCTGGGTTGTATGCCGACTATGGCGTGGCGCTGGCACGACTAGGTTGTCTGGAACAAGCCAACACCATGTTCAATAACGAGAAAGCGTTCTTTCCCAACAGCACCACCTACGTCGATTACCTCATAAGCACTTTCACCCCTAATCAGGCAAGCGACAAACACATCGACACTACGAAAATCGATCTCAAGACCCTCGACACCATCCACATCACCCTCACCCCTGAAGAGGCCTCAATCCAGCGACAGCTGGAAAACGACCCCGAATATCAACGGCAGTTGAAGCAACAGTTAAAGGAAGAGAAGGAGCAGAAGGCTTTGGCTACCAAGAAGGCCAAAAAGGAACTTGCCAAGGCCAAGGAGAAAGAGCGTAAGGCAAAGGCCGCTGCCAAGGCCAAAGCTCAGAAGGAGAAAGAGGCAGCAAAGAAGGCAGCCGACAAGGCCAAGAAGCAAGAAGCTAAGGAGGCCGAAAAGGCTAGACGTGAAGCTGAGAAGGCTAAGAAACAGGAAAACCGTTCAACCAAGAAGACTAAGAACCAATCGGAGCAGGAGTAGGATCCATCCTATTGGTAGCCGCACCGACCTTGTCTACATTATTAATAACCAACTCGAATGAAGTCAAAACACATATTATTCGCCGCAGCGTTGTTGCTCCTTTGCTCGTGTAAGAGCGAGAAGCGTATCGCCACATACGAAGATCTATATAAAGAACAACCCTTCGTCATCCTGATGGCTCCCGTCCAGGACAATGCCCCACGCAACTTGCCTAAGACCTCTCAGGACCAAGTGTTGAACGATGAACTAAGCATCGCCGCACAGTTTGTGCGCCAAACTGCTGCCAAGCCATTGGTCGACCAAGGGTATTACCCAATTGCCCCGTTGGCAACAGATGCCTTGATGGACACCCTCAAGATGGGGTACTACCAACTGGCCAACGGCGATATCAAAAGCCTCTCCACCAACTACGGCATCGATGCCGTGCTGTTGGTAGCCATACACAAATGGCTTGAGCCCGAAGTGAACGAGGTGGTGGTGTATGCCGAATATTCCATGCGTTCCACCAAGACAGGCATGGAGCTTATGCACACCTGGGTACGGGGCTGTAAGATGCAGCCTGTCGATGTCAAAGGCGCACCTGTAGAGTTGAGCACCGACTTGGAGTTTATCAACCGCACAGGTTTTTCCAACCGCCTAGCCCACCGCTGTATACTTCTAGAGGCAATGGGCGACTTTGTGCTTCGCGGACTGCCCACCAGCGCCAGCCGCTGGTACTTCCAACACGACCAATACGTGTCTGCCAACCCCCAGTATTATAGTTTCACCATCCAACCTGACGGCAGTATCGCCCGGTCGGAATATAGCCAGGAGGCCTTCGGAAATGAAAGTGCATCAAATTGAGTTGTCGCTTACGCCGGCATTATACCCCTTCCGAGGCATTCGTGAACACCATACCACTTTGGCTGTCGACATCTTGCGTGCCACCACCTCTATCTGCGCCGCCTTCCAGGCAGGAGCAGAAGTAGTAGTGCCGTTGGATAGTCTCGGCGACCTCGAACGCTACCGCTCGTTGGGATTCATACGCGCTGCAGAAAGGGGAGGCAAGAAGGTAGAAGGAACCGAATGGGGCAACTCTCCTACCGAATACATGGCCTCTGACCTGCATGGCAAACGGCTGGCATACAGCACTACGAACGGGACGGTGAGCATTCTCAAAGGCAGTGATGCCGAACGCACGTTGGTAGGTGCATTTGCCAATATATCGGCATTAACCCAGCGGCTGGTCGACCAACCGCAGGACTTAGTCATCCTCTGCAGTGGCTGGAAAAACGATTTTAGTATCGAGGACACCTTGTTTGCAGGTGCTTTGTGCCAACGACTTATCGACAGCGGCATTTACAGTACAAACCACGACGCCGTCTTCATGGCCATCAGCCTATGGCGACAGTGCGAGGGCAATCCATACGAATATTCCCTCCGCTACGCTAGCCACGTGCAGAGACTCATCGGATTCGGTGCCGAGAGCGACATTGAGTTTGCCTTCCGACCCGATACCTGCCCCTTGGTACCCCAACTATTAGATGGCAGACTTGTAGTAACAACCTAATCGCATGAAACCATTGGCACATATTCCATTTCGCATACCTCTGCTAGGTCTGGTACTCTACATGGCACTTGGGAATTGTGCTACAGCTCAGCACACCGACACACTCTCCCTATTTGGGTCGGCAAATCCAGGTAGCCATATCTTCACTTGGCAGCAGTCTGTCGCCCCATCGGCACTAATCGCCACAGGCACCGCCATCTCATTCTCACCCCTACACAAGAGTTTTGATGTGGACATTCGCGACTGGCTACAGCGCGATGGACACTCCCGTTTTGAAATAGAGAACACAATCCAATACACCCCTCTGGCATCCGTATTATTACTGAAAGCATGTGGAATAGAAAGCAAGCACAAATGGCCAGACCTCGTCGGCATCGAAGTGGGAGCCTCACTTATGGCATTCGTCTTTAACACTGGCCTCAAACACGCACTTGATGTGGAACGTCCCTATCCTGGGGTCTATACCAGCTTTCCCTCGGGACACACAGTCACAGCCTTCATCGGTGCAGAGATTCTGCGCCGCGAATATGGTGAGAAATACCCAGCGATTGCCATTGCCGGCTACACCGTAGCCACAGGTGTTGGCATCATGCGCATGTACAACAACCGCCATTGGGCAAGCGATGTGCTAGCAGGTGCAGGGGTAGGAATCCTCAGCGCCAGCCTCATGTATTGGCTCGCACCTTACCTAACCTTCTAGTATCTCAATACTACTAGTTACACAAAACGACATGCATCCTATCGCACATATTGAGACCTGTTTCCCTACAAAGTTCGGCATCCCTCGTCAGGCTGGAATTGTCAACACCCCGGGACGTATCGTTTTCGAGCCTCCCTACCGAGTGGCAGAAGCCGTGCGCGGACTGGAAGGCTTCGACTACATTTGGCTCCTCTGGCAGTTCAGCGAGGCGGTACGCACAGATTGGTCGCCCACCGTACGTCCTCCACGACTAGGTGGCAACGAGCGAATGGGAGTATTCGCCACCCGTAGTCCTTTCCGTCCAAACCCGATTGGCCTTTCCTCCGTAAAACTGATAAGCGTGGAGCAAGATTCACAACTTGGTCCCTTGCTATATATCAGCGGCGCCGACCTCATGGACGGTACCCCCATATATGACATCAAGCCTTACCTACCCTATACCGACAGCCACCCCGAGGCACGAAGTGGCTTTGCCACCCGCCCCGCCGACCAATTGTTGCAGGTCGACTGCCACTCAGCTCTGCTTGACAAACTGCCCGACAACTTGCGGCAGCCCCTCCTCGACCTCTTAGCTCACGACCCACGTCCTCAATACCAACACGACCCCTCCAGAATTTACGGCATGGCATTTGCAGGTTGCGACATCCACTTTCGCGTCAACGGTAACATTTTGCTTGTCACAGAAATCGAACTAGCACCATAACCCACCTCTCCACCTCCATTCTTTGGCAAAGTAAAAAGGAAGTAAGGGTAGAAAGAACTTCATCATCTCGCTCCTAAAAATACTACATAGTCTTTTTCGTTCAAGCCTCAGACCAAACGGGCTTACTTATCCTAGTTATTCTTCTCTTCTACCAAGCGTACTGAGCATCCTAATGCACGTGCTTCGACTTCTAGGCTCACTCTGTTTTCATCAAAACAGACTACGCAATCCAAATGCGCATATGGCCCTACCGTTGAGGGTGCCACCCAATAATAGCCTCCTGTTTTGGCAAAAAAGATATCCGTTCCCCAACGGTAGCCTGCTGCGGGAAGAAAGACAGCTCCCGCATTCTCCATTTTTGACCATTGGACTGAATCATAGACATTCTGCCGCCACCCGAACCCAGGCTTGAACTCACAGTCGGGCACTGGCACCCATTTGTCTGGCAAAAGTATTAGTCCCGTCACTCCCGATATCGTAGCCATCCCCATTTTTTTATTTGCCTCTATGCGTTGAAAAAAGAGATACTCCCACTCTTCTTTTGCAAGGGTACGCCAAAGCCCTCCGAGATTATACATGCCCCAATCATGGAACACCGCATAATCTTGGTTATCTGTACTTGTGATATTAGGACTGTCGCCTGTACCCCATCCAAACAAACCTCCATAGTCATATTGATTTGCTGTGAAACCATGCCCTCCAGGCTTCAAATTACCTGGGGCAAATCTCACTTTAGTGACTTCAGAAACCGAGAACAATCCACCGCCCACTAACTCTTCACCTCCTATATTACCTGTGGAGTCATGGATATCACCTGATATGCTATTTTCTCTCTCACATGACACATACAATCCTACTATCAACGATAATAAAAAACTCAACACACAAATGTGTCTATACTTCCGACTATTTGTGTGTTGAGTCATAATAATATGTCAATTTCTGACTGACAAGTCCGAGAAGGCCCTATTGGCCAGAGGTATACTCCTCCCGATGAGCCCAGTGCTCGTTGAAGTCCTCGAGATTGCGCTTCAACAGGGTGGGTATGTCTAAGTGGTAGGGGCAGCGTTCTTTGCAGAGGCCGCACTCCACACAGTCGTTCACCTTCTGCATCTTCTCGTTAAACTCGTCGGTGAGATATACGTTGTAGGGTGCGCGACGCAGGAAGAGGTACATCCTGTTGCAGCTCTCAATCTCGATGCCCACCGTGCAGGGCTGGCAATAATCGCAACCACGGCAGAAATCGCCACATAGCTCCTTGCGGTCTTTCTCAATGCGGGCGCGCATCTCGTCGTCAAGCACAGGCGGATTTTCTTGGAATGAAATAAACTCGTCCAACTCGCTTTCACGCTGTATGCCCCAGATAGGCTCCACATAGGGGAATTGAGCCAGATAGGCGTAGGCGGTGGCGGCATGGTTGATAAGACCGCCTGCCAGACCTTTCATAGCGATAAAGCCCATATCGTGGTCGCGGCAGCTCTCTGCCAAGGTATGCTCTTCTTCATTGGCGAGATAGGAGAAGGGGAACTGTAGTGTCTCATACAATCCACTCTCAATAGCCTCGCGTGCCACCGCCATACGGTGGTTAGTCAGGCCGATGTGGCGTATCTTCCCTTGCTGCTTGGCCTCAAGCATCGCCTCATACAGACCAGTGCCATCACCTGGTTTGGGACAGAAGGCTAAGTTATGGAACTGATAGAGGTCTATATAGTCTGTCTTCATCAGCCGCAGACTAGTCTCCAACTGCTGCCAAAAGTCTTCCACCTTAGTGGCACCCGTCTTGGTGCTGATAATCACTTTGTCGCGACGGTCACCAAAAGCGGCTCCAATTTTCTCCTCGCTGTCGGTATAGAAGCGGGCAGTGTCGAAATAATACATGCCATGGTCCAACGCTTTGTGGAGCAGATGGACAGTGTCGGCAAGCGAAATGCGCTGAATGGGCAAGGCTCCGAATCCGTTCTTCGGCACCACAAGTCCCGTGCGGCCTAAAGTAACTGTATCCATTTTCAAAAAAGTAAAAGGTGAAAAACTAAAAACTAAAAGGCTTTGCCTCTGGCTAACACCTTTTAGTTTTTAGTTTTTACTTGATAGTTTATTATTTAATGTTCGGCTCTTCGAGACCGTAGCCCTTCTTCTTATCGACAGCTCTGAGGTATATCGAAATCAGCAAAGCTGCAATACCGAGAGCAGCCAACATCACCAATGCCATGGTGTAGTCGAGCTCATGGGCGGCAGTACCGGCCTCGTTGGTCTTGTTGAGCACAATACCGATAAGGGCGGGGAAGAGTCCCAGACCGATATTCTGAATCCAGAAGATAGCGGCATAAGCTGAACCGATAATCTTCTCGTCAACCAGCTTAGGCACAGAAGGCCAAAGGGCTGCGGGAACCAGTGAGAAACTTGCTCCCAACACGAGGATGGTGACGTATGCCACGATTGTGCCGCCCACTGCATTGCCCTTGAAGGCAGGCAGGATAAAGGCGAAGGTGAGGTGGCAAATCACAAGGAGGATGGAGCCAAGCATCAGCATCGATGCAGCCTTACCCTTGTGGTCCACATAGTTGCCAAGGATAGGAGTGATAGCCACAGCCAATAGCGGGAACACGGCAAAGATAGTCTCGGCAGTGCCACGCATATAACCCATGTAGCAATATACCACCAAGGCCACCACGGCCAGACCCATCAGACCAAACTTCAGGCCTTTCTTCTTCGAGAAATTGCTGGCGAATGCGCACACAGCAACAACGAGCATGATGATGTACTGTACGATAGTCACCGACTCACCAGCCCAATAGGTGCCTGGGACGGCGGGGTTGAGCGTCAAGTTGCACTGCAACATGTTGACGGCATATTTCTGGAAGGGGAAGATGGCGCTATAGTAGAGCACGCAGAGCAGAGCCACCAGCCAGAATCCGAGGCTGGAGAAAATCTTGCCCAGGTCGCTGATCTTGAAGGGGTCGTCCTTCTCTTCGGCTTCGCCGGTCTGGCTGTCGAGTTTCTTATCCATGAAGAAATAGGTGATGAACATGATGAGGGCAATGCAGAGCAGCACTACGCCAAACTTCACGGAGTTGTCAACATGTATTTCACCACCCAGTTTGGCAAAATAGGGCGAGAAAATCATGCAGGTAGCAACGCCCAAACGGGCCAAAGCCATCTCTGAACCCATTGCCAGAGCCGTCTCACGACCCTTGAACCATTTCACAATACCGCGGCTCACCGTGATACCGGCCATCTCGCAACCGCAGCCGAACAGCATAAAGCCGCATGCTGCCAACTTGGCCGAGGCGGGCATCCCAGCAGCAAAGGGCAGGATAGCTCCGATAACCGGTAACTCGCCATTCCAATTCAAGTGGTTGGTGAACCAAGCCTCAGTACCCGTGCCGATAAAGGCATCGCTGACAGCATAATACTTAATAATACCGCCAATCAGCATCACTGCGCCTGAGAGCACGGCTGTGAATCTCACACCCATCTTGTCGAGAATGATACCCGCAAAGATAAGGAAGAACACATAAACATTGAGGAACACCTCGGCACCCTGCATACGGCCGAAGGCGGCGCTGTCCCAGCCCCGTTCGGTCTGCATAAAGTCTTTAATTGGGGACAGAATGTCCATAAAGATGTAGCTGCAAAACATGGCAAGTGCCAACAGCAACAGCGCAATCCATCGCATGGCAGCACTGTCTCGGAGAGTTTTAACTGTTTCTGTCATAGTATAACTATTTTAAATTTGTGTTATTTTCTCAAATGAGGGTGCAAAGATACGAATATTTTTTGTAATTTTGCAAATCCAAACAAACAAAACTATTTTTTTACAATAAGTAACAATTAAAATTATAACTTTACTACCCCTCACTTGAACCCTATTATTGAAGATATTAAATGAACATTCATCCCGACACACTATCCTTTTTCGACGACTTGATGGTCAACAACAACCGCGATTGGTTCAACGACAACAAGTCGCGCTGGACAGCCATCCGCGACCAGTTTGTCGAACTCACGCAGGCTCTTATCGATGTGATGACACCCCTTGACCCTGCACTCGGCAACCTACAGGCCAAGCAATGCGTCTACCGCATCTATCGCGACTTGCGTTTCACTACCGACAAACGTCCCTACAAGACCCACATCGCCTGCTTCCTCCCTGTCGGGGGCGACCGTACGCAATGTGTTCCCGGCTATTATCTGCAGCTAGGACAGGGCGATTACGGTCTCGAGGGAGGTTGCTCCCTCGGTGGCGGCATCTTCATGCCCTCGCCCTCACAGCTCGCCGCCATACGGCAGGAGATATTCTACTGCCCCGACGAGTTTAAGGCCATCCTCGCCCAAAAGGACTACCGCCGCTACTATGGCGACAGCTTCTTCACCAGCCGCAAACTCAGCCGCCCGCCCAAAGGCTACCCCGCCGACTGGCCCGACATCGACCTACTCAAATACCGCGACTACTGCAGCATGCACACCATGCCCAAGAAGTTGATTGGCTCCGACCAGTTCTTTGACCATGTCGTCAAGGTGTGGAAGGCTACCGTCCCCCTCAACCTCTTCATCGAACGCGCCCTAGGAATGGACCAAACCTAATTCTCCATGCCAAAAAAACTTGTCCTGCCCCTACTGCTCGCCCTGTCTTGCTGCCAGATCTTCGCACAGACCGATCCGTCCGACAGCATTGCCGCCCTGTCGTCCTGTCCTAGCGTCTACGACTTTTTCAACAACCCTACACGAATCAGAGCCACCACCGGAACCTACTACAACCCCGACACACTTACACCATCTATTGACTCCCTCCACAACCTCTACAACCCTTGGTGGGAGTTCGAATACTGCAGACACAGCAAACACCTGCTCATCACCGACACCAACTATACCGACCCCTACATCCCTTCACTCCGCACTATTCCCTCAGGCGAGACTGCCTCCATGCGTCTGGGCGACCTATACTCAGGAGGCTCCAGCCAACGCATTTCGTTCCTCTACCATGTCGACACTACGGTCAGCGATATGCTAATCCTCAAATACGCCGCTGTTCTTGAAGTGCCCAATCATGATTTCTACGAGCAGCCAAAATTCACTTTCCAAACACTCGACTCCGCAGGAAATGAAATCGACTCCCTCTGCTATTCTGCCATCTTTATCGCCGACTCCTCGCTAGGGTGGCTGGAGGACACCATCGATGTTCATTATTCTTCTCATTACAGGGCAGCCGTTTTATGGAAACCTTGGACCACCGTAGGAATAAGACTCAACGACGTACACGGGCAGACCATCCGCATCGTACTCACCACCTACGACTGCTTACAGGCTGGGCATTTTGGCTACGCCTATTTCACCCTTGGGTGTAGCCTCTTCGGCATCGTGCCTGACTATTGCGGCACGCCCGACACCTTCGCCTTCCATGCCCCCGAGGGTTTCAACTACACATGGTATTCACCATCCAACCCCGACAGCATCCTCTCCACTTCACGCCACCTTTACACCACCACCCCCGGCACCTACACCTGCCGCATACACTTCATCGGCGCCCCCATCGGCACCGACTGCTACACTGAGATGAACTGCTACACTAAAGAGGCCTTTCCCAGAGCCGAACTCAGCCTTGACACCCTCGACACGGTAGAATGCGACGTACGCTTCCTCTTACATAGTCACAATCATATCTTTCTCGTCGAAAATGGGGATACTACCCACACCAACCTCCCTAGCCACACCCGCTGGATTCTTGACGACATCGACACCCTCGATGACCTCAACCCTATCATCACCCTCGACAGCGGACTGCACAAAGTGATGCTCCTAGCCTATCTGGGGCAGGACGATTGCTTCGATACGATTACTCAGTGGCTACAAGTCGGCAGCTTCTGCCACTGCCACGACACCATCCACGACACCATCGTCCAAAACGCCCTCCCTTGGCAAGCCCTCGGCCAAACTTTCTACACCGAGACCGACACCGTCATCTTCCATCAGGGCAGCCACGAATGGGTCGACGGCGTGGTGGGCTGCGACAGCATCTACGACTACCACCTCCGCATCTGGCCCAACCTCACCGACACCATTCTCTATTATCTTTGTCCCGACAACCTACCCTTCACTCTCAATGGCCACCAGCTTTCTACCGAAGGCTGTACACCTATCGACACCCTCCTCGGCTCGCACGGTGAAGATAGCACCGTGGTGGCCTGCCTCCACATTCTCCCCACCTCCGATACCACCCTCAACGACACCATCGTCGACACCCAGCTGCCATGGCCCTTCCTCGACAGCCTCTTCACCGACTCTGTCACCGACTGCATCTTCCACCTCTACAACGAGGCTGGCTGCGACAGCACCATACACTACAACCTCCACATCTACTGGAACGGCGACCATTGCGACACCTCTCTCTCCTACCCCAACGTCGTCACCCCCAACGGCGACGGTGTGAACGACCGTTTTGTCATAGGCGGCCTCTTGGAGAACAACTGTTTCAAATACAACGAACTCACCATCTATAACCGCTATGGACGCATGGTCTACCACCACCGCAACATACATGACGAAAACGACTGGTGGGCACCCAACAAGCACACTCCCGCCGACACCTACTTCTACTACTTCAAAGCCCACGGCATCAACATATGGACCCAGCACCGCGGTGTAATCGTCCTTCTTCGCGACAAATAACCGCAATCACACCCAAATTAGGAACAAACACTTTTTAGTTTTTACTTTATACCTTTTAGCTTAATCATGCTAGCACTCGTCACTGGAGCCACCTCGGGCATGGGCCTGGAATACTGCCACCAGCTGGCAGCCATGGGGTACGACCTCATCCTTGTCTCCAACCAGCAGGACCTGCTCGACACCTTGCCCCAACAATTGTCAAATCAATACAACATCCGTGCATTCGGACACTACCAAGACCTTGCCTTGCCCGATGCTGCCCTACAACTCTATGACTGGTGTGCTCAAGAGGCGTTGCAGGTAGATATCCTCATCAACAATGCCGGCATGTTTTTCTTCCACGAGCTCACCCCCGACTACGCCGACCGCTCCGAAGCCATGCTAGTCCTCCACGTGCTTACCCCCACCCGACTCTGTGCCCTCTTTGGCGAGGATATGAAACGCCGCCACCTAGGATACATTCTCAACGTTTCCAGCCTCACCGCGCAAATTCCCGCTCCAGGCATCACCCTCTATGCCGCCACCAAGTCTTATCTCAAGAGCTACTCCAAGTCGCTCTACTTTGAGATGCGCCCCTATGGAGTTGGGGTCACCACCGTCCTGCCCGCCGCCGTTGCCACTCCGCTCTACAACCTCAACCCCAAGACACAATCCCTCCTCACCCGCTTCGGCATCATCCGCACTCCCCAGTGGCTTGTTCGCCGCACCCTACGTGGAATGTTCCACCACCGCCACTACGTCAAACCCGGAGCCATGAACTACCTCGTCCCCCTCTTGGTAAAACTCCTCCCCAACCGCCTCGAAACCCGCATCTGGCAAAAACTGACAAAACAAATGGCTGCAAAATCTTAATTTTTAATTCTTAATTTTTAATTTCCATGGTCTTCATCGTCACAGGAGCCACCGGAGCCATCGGTTCCTCTGCAGTAGAACAACTTCGCGCTCTCGGCCATACCGTCATCGGCACCTCCCGCCGAGCCGAGCACGAAGGCTTCCGCCCGCTCGACATCAGTTCCCCTCAATCCATCGAAGCCTTTGTCCAAAGCCTCGAAGACGACCACATCCGCATCGACGGCCTCCTCAACAATGCCGGCACCATGCTTCGCCAATACGAGACCACACCCGAAGGATTCGAACGCACCCTGGCCACCAACTACCTCGGCACCTATCACCTCACCCGTCGGCTTCTTCCCCTAATGAACCCGGGAGCCCATGTGGTGTGCACAATCTCTCTCTCCTGCTACGTTGCCCGCCTCGACCGCAATCTCTTCCAACCCGACCCCGCCCACTACAGCCAAGTGAAAACCTATGCCAACAGCAAGATGGCAGTAATGCTCTTTGCCGAAGAGCTGCACCGCCGCCATGGCGACCACCTCACCGTCCATGTCAGCGACCCCGGCATTGTCAACAGCCGTATGATACATCTCGACCGTTGGTTCGATTCCCTTGCCGACCTCATCTTCCGTCCCTTCTGCAAGAGTCCCAAGCAAGGGGCAAAACCCGCCATCAACGCCCTGCTACACCCCGCCAACGAAGGCAACTCCCTACTCCTATTCCGAGGCGACCGCCACCGCGCTATTCCCCACCGCTGGGAGCAACCCGAAATGGCAAAATGGCTTTGGGACGAGACCAGCAAGCGCCTCCAACTATAGCCTTCCCCCTCTTTCCCCCAACCAGCCGCACCACTATTCTGCGCCTCTGTCTGCACACCATCGTGGCAACCCTTATATCTTTCCCCTCTTCACCTACCAATACCCCCTGTCCACCCAATCATCAAAACCCTCTCGGCTCCCCTTGTTCCTACAATGGTTCCATACTGCCTATACCCCTTCCTCAATCCTTCATCCTTCCTTAATCGGTCCATCTTCGTCTCTATATGCGAAATGAACACGGCAATATATTGACACATAATATATTAAGACACATACACACAAAAAGACAAGACATGGGGAATACTAAAAAAAGTGCCCGACCGTGGTCGAGCACTTTTTTAAGTAAGTTAGATATCTGTATATATTAGTTGAGTTTATAACGGATACCGAGAGCAAGGCCCCAGCCAAAGTTGTTCACGCAATAATCGGGCAGAACGAACTCGTATTCGGGACGAATATCAAGGGTAAACTGGAAGGGGATTTCGCTGAAGTTAGCTTCGAGACCAACCTGACCGGCGACGGCAACACCAACACCGTGGTTCACGCAATAGCTCACCTTCACACCGGGACCGGCAAACCAGCCCAGCCAATCGGTGATGCTACCAGTCCACTGATAGACACCTGCCAGATAGAAGAAGTTGGACTCGGATTTCAGTCTCATACCCAGGTCGAATTCAAGAC
This sequence comes from uncultured Bacteroidales bacterium, assembly GCA_947303735.1. GTDB lineage: Bacteria > Bacteroidota > Bacteroidia > Bacteroidales > P3 > Colimorpha. The sequence goes on from CAMYZD010000014.1 coordinate 21,264, forward strand.
GGTTAGCACTCAGACCTTTCTGATAGGAAACCTCTGCGCCATAGCTGGAACCACCACCGAAGCGGAGACCGATAGCATCCTGTGCATTAGCTGCGATACCGAAGGCGAAGACTGCCACGAGAAGTACAAAAATTTTCTTCATAATGTAATTGATTTTAAATTTGTTAATAAATGAATTGTCTTGTTTTTTAACTTGTCTTTAAAATGCAAAGATACTATTTTTTTTCGGATTGGAAGAGGAAAAATGCATTTTAACATTCTCCATATCGGGAAAAAGTAGTAATTTTGCAGTTTGAAAAATACTATATAACGATGAACATCCATATTGTCCAACACGACATAACTACCAACAATCCAGAAGAGAACATGCGCTGGATAGTTGAGGAATTGAACAAACCCGAAAGCCGCGAGGCGCTACTTACCGTATTTCCGGCCTGCACATTGTGCGGCTATCCACAATACGGGTCGGTGGCTTATACCGACTTGCAGAAACGCGCCCAAGCCTGCTTGCAGGAGCTGATTCAGATGTCTGAGCACCGCGCCTTCCTGATTGGCATGCCCCTACAGATTCAGGACAAAGGGCTGTGCAACGCCATCGTGTTTGTGCAGAATTGTGCCGTGAGGGGCATTATCACCAAGAAGTACCTCGCTCCCGACGAGCAGAAATACTTTGTCCGCGGTGAGGGTATACAGGTAATCCAATACCAAGAGCAGCAGATAGCCATCGGCTTCTACGAGGATCTGAAGGAGCTAACCAAGTCGCACACCGACCAGCCCGACATAGTGATATGCTGCGGCTGCAACGTGTTTGACTACAACAAGCCCTACCGCATACGCTACCGCATGCACAAAATAGTGGAGAACCTGAACGCCTCGCTGGTGTTTGTGAACCGCATCGGGGGCGAGGGCTGCTACCTCTATGCCGGCGGCAGCTTGGCTATGAATGCAGCAGGTACGGTGCTGTGCCAATTCCCCTATTTCGAGGAACACGCCCAGTGTGTGGACATGCAGCTGATGGAGGAATGCCCCGATGAGAAACCCGAGGCGGTGGAGCTGGTGTACCAGGCACTGGTGATGGGCGTGCGCGACTACTTCCGCAAGAACGGACTGCAGCGCGCCGTGCTGGGCCTTTCGGGCGGTATGGACAGCGCCATGGTCTGCGTCATTGCCGCCGACGCGTTGGGCGCAGAGAATGTCCACGGGTTGCTGATGCCATCGCAATATAGCACCGACCACAGCGTGAAGGACGCCGTAGACTTGGCCAACAACCTAGGTGTGAGCTACGACATCGTTCCCATCAAGCCGATGTTCGACACCCTTCGAGAATGCATGAAGCCGGTATTTGGCGACCGCCCCGAGGATGTGACCGAAGAAAATATGCAGGCGCGCATACGCGGTACTATAGTAATGAGCTATGCCAACAAATACAGTGCCATGGCATTGAACACAACCAATAAGTCGGAGGCAGCCATGGGTTATGGAACCCTTTATGGCGACAGTTGTGGTGGCTTGAGCGTTATCGGCGACCTGTATAAGACCGAAGTGTACGAACTGGCAGAGTATATCAACCGTGACGGGGTACGAATCCCCATCAACACCATACAGAAGCCTCCTTCAGCAGAGCTGCGCCCCGGACAGAAAGACACCGACTCGCTACCCGACTACAGCGTGCTGGACGCCATACTGAACCTACACATCGAGGAGCAGATGTGCCTCGACGAAATAGTTGCAGAGGGCTATGACGCCGACCTAGTGGCGATGGTGCTGCGCAAAGTGCGCATCAACGAATGGAAGCGGCTGCAGTTTGCCCCTGTGCTGAAGGTGTCGCCCATGAGCTTCGGGCTGGACAGACGGGTGCCGGTGAGTTGAAGGAGGATTATGTATGTCGAATTGTTTTCAGTAAAAAAGTGTAGTTAATTATGTTTATTCATATTCAGAATTCTGAAGAAATAGTAATCATTACCGCATTTGTCATTTTTAAGTTCTTTTATGGGGGCATTAGTCGTTGGGATGTGAAAAAGTACATAATAATCGACTTTTTGTTATCCTTGGTTAGTATTGCCACTATGTATTTAGTAATACTTTTTTCCCCTCCAATTAACATGGCGTTGAAATACATTTTGTTGTCTACTATCTTTTTAATTCTTTCAATTCCTCAGAGACTTATCTCAACACCACAGATGGAACAATTCGTTAATAATCTGACGGATGATGAGTATAATGTAAATCGCAGTAATGATAAGGACTACGATGCACCCAATCTAACGTCACAAAGAACTAATTATAAACAATTTATAGTAGGCTCTATTAAAATGACTCACTTGTCAAATTGTAGATATGGATTGAATACAAAAAGAAGTCAAACGCATCATAATTATAATTATAGGTATAACAAAAACAGTTCATTTCCATTTACAGGGGTAATTAGCACACATGTGCATAACGAAGAAGCAAAAATCAAAACTAATCCAACAACCCAGTCCAATATAGTAATCAAAGGGAAACAGAAACTCCGCCTAATTGGTGTTTTAGATATTTGTTTGTTAATTTGCTTAAGCGTCACAATGAGTCTAATAATGTATGTAAGAACGAACATAATGAATACGAATGATTTATTTATGATTAATAACAATAATCCTAGCGTTCTTCAAGTACAATATGACTATCTAAAATTTTTATTTAACATCGTCTCGAATTTTGCAATAGTCTTGGGAACTGGGTTTGGTACTACAATGTTAGTATTATGGGGAGGAAATATATGGAATAAAATACAGACCAAGACAAAATATATTACAGATATTCAAACTTCTGTTCGTTTATTTGTTACATATGTTTTTATTGCTATCTCGATTTTCATTTGTATATTATCTCCTATATTAAGAACCATGAAATCAATGGCGTTCTCATTGCAATGAAAAAAAACACTTCTGTTCCACAAAACTCATGATGTGTAAATTAAAGTAGTTTGTTGTACTTTTAGATTTGAACTTGGATTTGAATGAATATCGATGTTTTGCCTTAAACAACCAATTCTAATTACATGGACTTCAATCCCCAGATAGACCTGGCGGAACGCTATGTGAACGAGACGGGCATTTCGCTGTTCCTCACCGGTAAGGCTGGGACGGGGAAGACCACTTTCCTGCGCCACATCGACGCCCATTGCCACAAACGCCACGTGGTGGTAGCCCCAACAGGGGTTGCTGCCGTGAACGCCGGCGGGGTGACGATACATAGTTTCTTCCAACTGCCCTTTTGTCCCTACCTGCCTGACATTCCCGAACTGGTAACTGAATACCAAATGCCCGAGCAGCAGCGCCAGCTGCGCAAGAGCAAGATAGACATCATCCGGACGCTAGACCTGCTTATCATTGACGAGATCAGCATGGTTCGCGCCGACCTGCTCGACGCCATTGATGCCACCCTGCGACGCTATCGGCGCAACAGCCGCCCCTTTGGAGGAGTTCAACTATTGCTAATAGGCGACGTGCAGCAATTGGCCCCTGTGGTCACCGAGGAGGAACGCCCCTTCATGGAGCGCGTCTATCCCTCCCCTTTCTTCTTTCACAGCAAAGCCTTACAACGGTTACACTATATCACCATCCAACTCACCACTATCTACCGACAACAGGACAGCGCCTTTGTGCAACTGCTGAACAACATCCGCGACAACCGTTTCGACGAGGCCACGCTGGCGGCGCTTAACAGCCGTGTAAATTCTCACCCCAAAGGAGATGCTTCGGAACCCATCCTGCTCACCACCCACAACTACCAAGCCGACCAAGTGAATCAGCAACGACTAGCAGCCTTGACAACGCAGGCCTTCACCCTAAATGCCACAGTGGAAGGCAACTTCCCCGACAGCTCGGCACCGACTGATAGGGTGCTAGTGCTGAAACCCGGCACGCAGGTGATGTTTGTGAAGAACGACAGCAGTGGCTCTCACCGCTACTACAACGGCAAGATTGGCACCGTAAGGGGATTGCAGACAAACGACGAAGGCGAGAAGGTGGTCGTGGTCGATACAGAGGAGGGTGAGAGTGTTTATGTGACACCCGAAAGATGGGAGAACATACGCTATGACATAGACCCCACCGACAACCAAATCAAGCAGTCAATTGACGGCATATTTGTACAATACCCACTCAAGACCGCCTGGGCGATTACCATACACAAGGCGCAGGGTCTGACATTCGACCGCGTGCAGGTGGATGCCGCCCACGCCTTTACCTACGGGCAAATATACGTAGCCCTGAGTCGATGCCGCAGTCTGGAAGGGCTGACGCTACTATCCCCTATTTCACCACACAAAGCGTTCGACAGCCACGACATAGCCGAGTTCAACAACACGCTCACCACACCCCAACAGGCTGCTGCCGAGCTAGACAGCTACCGTACGCAGTACTACTACGACCAGCTGTTCGAGCTGTTCGACTTCAGCGGCATACAACATGCGGTGGATGCATTGGACCGCCTGCTGCAAGAGCACCTGCACAACACCTACCCCCAGCAGGCTGCCCTGCTCACCGAGCAGGTATGCCCGCTGGTCGGCAACCTCGCCTCAGTTTCGGAGCGGTTCCGCCGTCAGCTCGTGGCCATCAGCCAGATGCCCGAGGCCGATGGCAAGCCCCTACTGGCTGAACGGATAAAGAAAGCCACCACCTATTACATCGAACAATGTTCAATCCTAGGCAATAAGGTGCTGCCGATACTCGACTTGGTGACTGACAACAAGGAAGTGGCCAAACGCCTTGCCGACATAGGAGAGCGGTTCCAGACAGCCTTCTACCTCAAAGAGGCAGCGCTGAAACTGGTACATGAGAAAGGATTCGACATAGCGGCCTACCAGAAATGCAAGGTGGACTTCGTCCTTGAGAAGCCCAAAAAGAAAAAGAGCATCAAGGTGGAAGAGACCTACTCCGACATCAAGAACCCCAAACTCATCAAGATACTCACCAAATGGCGCACCACCCATGCCAAAGAAGATGGGATTCCTGCCTACGTTGTCCTCACACAGAAGAGCCTGCTCGCCATTGCCGACCAACTGCCACGCGACCGCAAGTCGCTGCTCAAGATACACGGCATAGGGGCGGCAAAGGTGAACCTCTATGGTGCAGAAATCATCCAAATGGTAGAGGACTACTGCTACGACATGGAGCACCCCAAGGAGCCGGCCTTCCAACAGGCGGCACGTCTCTTTGCCGAGGGCAAAAGCGTGGAAGATGTGGCTGGCGAAATGCTCAGAGCTGTTTCTACAGTGGAGGGCTATCTCATTACAGCTGTGGAGAAAGGAATACTTGACCCCGACCTAATCATCGATTCCCAACAGCAGGACGAGATACTCAGCTACATGCTAGAGCACCCAGAACTGACTGCCCTCAAGCCAGTCTATGAACATTTCGAAGGGCGGTACGGATATCTCCAATTGCGGGTTGCACGCATCCTTTCGCACGACATAGAGCCGTCATAGCTCTACGGCTTTCAGTTCCCGTCTGGCACGCGAGACGGACATGAGGTTGAAATGCCACCACTCGGAGTTCAGCGTAAGGAGTCCCTGCTGCCGCATCACTTGGCGCAGCAAGTGGCGGTTGTCATACTCCTCCTTTGTTATTTTCCCAGTAGCAAGAAGGTGGTCCTCATTGTCGATATGGGACTCAGGACCGAAATGGTCGAAAGCCGACCCCATAGGAAGCCAGTTGCCTTGGTGGTCGACCAACGTCACGTCCACCGCAGCGCCATAGTTGTGCATTCCTGGGCCCTTCTTGGGATTGGCGACATAGCGGTTTCGAGGGGTTCCAGCCACCACATGAAACATCTGGTATTGCACCGAGAGTGGCCGAGCGGCATCAAGAATAAGCAGGTCGAGATCGGGACGCTCTTGATGCAACGCCTGTTGCGCAGCCGCCACCTTTGCCGCCATCGTTGGATGAAGCAACGCCCTGTGGATATCGGCATACATCACACGACCTAGGAAATTATCCTCAGTGGCATAGACCAGATGCACACGGATTGTAGGATCAAGTACCTGCACATCGACCAATCCGAAGGTGAGTAGACGTTGTTCCGTAGCCGTATAGCGTACCCTCATGCAATGGGTAGTTACAAAGTCGGTGTCGCACAACTCAATTTCTGCAACAGACACCTCCTTCCTACCTCCGCAGGCAAGAAAAAATAGGACAGCCATACCCAAAACAAGTCGCTTCATACCATTGTACTAACGCATGTAATGCCTATTTATTGCCCAGAAAAAGTTGTAGATTAAAGAAAAAAAAGTACCTTTGCATTTTGAATTCATCTTAATTCCATCTGCCTTATGAACGACATTATAAAACAACTATGCAACACTGGCGAGCTAGTTGAGCTCTATACCAACCGCGAAGACTACGACAAATTCGGCGTGGGCTACATTATTGCCTGCACCGACAACGAATATCTGGTACACAACTTCGACGAAAAGGACCTTGACGACGGCTACTATGTGATGCACAACGATGCCACTTATATAATCCAGTATAATAACCCATACCTGAAGAATATGCTCCAGTTCATCAAGCCAAAGCCTGACAAATACGACCTTCCCAAAGGCTACTGGCCCGAACTGGACCTATACCATACTGTGCTCAACCTCTGCCAGCAGGAACTGCTGATGGCGGTCGTAAGGCTGGACAACCACTTCGAATGCTACGGCTGGGTGAAGAGTTTCAATGACGAGGTGTTAGAGATTGACCGAGTGGATTGGGACGGCAGACCCGACGGCACCACCTGCCTACGCATGGAAGACATCAAGATGGTCGGCTTCGGCGGCCTAGAAGAGAATCGCCGCACAAAACTGGAAGCAAACAGGACCCGATAGCACCCAATCCTGATAGAAATACTATCCGAAACAAAAAAGACGGTCTTTTAGAACCGTCTTTTCTTTGTTTGTACCCGGGGTGGGTATCGAACCCACACGTCCTTGCGGACAGCAGATTTTGAGTCTACCGCGTCTACCATTCCGCCACCCGGGCAGGGTCATTTCGTCTCTCGAAATCGGGTGCAAAAGTACTATTTTTTTTGCACATAGCAAATATTTTTTTTAGGAAGAGGCATTATGTTGAAAAAAAGTCGTATCTTTGCACTCTCAAAATCAACAACCAATGGGCGAAAAAAATTCTGATAAAGTATTCATTTTTGCAGGCCGTGCAACTGAAAATTTGGCCCGCAGAGTAGCCGATATTTACGGTATTCCACTGGGAAATTCTACGATTTTTCAGTATGCCGATGGCGAATTTCAACCTTCATACGAAGAAACTATCAGGGGTGGTATCGTGTTCATCATCCAGTCCACTATTCCACCAGCCGACAACCTTCTTGAATTACTTATGATGATTGATGCCGCTCGGCGTGCCTCGGCAGAGAAGATCATTGCCGTGATTCCTTACTATGGCTTTGCCCGTCAGGATAGGAAGGATAAGCCGCACGTGCCTATCGCCTCGAAACTGATTGCCGACATGATTCAAGTGGCTGGTGTTGACCGAGTGATTTGCATGGACCTCCACGCCGATCAGATTCAGGGCTTCTTCAATATTCCAGTCGACCACCTGTATGGCTCCTCATTGTTTATGCCCTATATTCGTGAGAAATTCGACATTGACGAGGTGACGTTCGCCAGCCCCGACATGGGTGGTAGCAAGCGCGCCGGAATGTATGCCAAGACACTCAACAACAGCTTTGTGATCTGCTACAAACACCGCAATAAGCCCAACGAGATTGGCGAGATGCGCCTTATCGGCGATGTGAAGGACAAACATGTCATCCTGCTTGACGACATTATTGATACTGGTAGCACCATCTGTAAGGCCGCCGGCATCATTATGGAGAACGGTGCCAAGAGCGTCCGTGCCATGATTACTCACCCCGTGCTGAGTGGCAATGCCATCGAAAAGGTGGAGAATTCGGCACTGGAAGAGCTTGTGACCACTGACACCATCCCCATGAAGCGTGAAAGCAGCAAAATACACGTACTCAGCTGCGACTGGTTGCTGGCTGAGGCTATCCGCCGCGTGGTAAACTTCGAAAGTCTCGACAACCTGTATGAAACCACCCTCCACCACAAGGGCGTTATACACAGAATGTAGAAAAGTGAAAAGTGAAAATTGAAAATTGAAATGTAGTGAACAGTGACACTAATGCGCTCGTATCACAGGTCACAAAAAAAACATTAACACATTCAATAGACTTTCAACTTTTTTAATAAAACATATTTATTAACCTGGGGCCAACCCCACTTAACAAAACACAAACAAATGAGAATAGTATCATTGAGCGGTTCTCTCCGTGAGAACGTAGGGAAAAAGAATGCTAAGGCTCTGCGTCGTGAAGACAAAGTTCCGT